>JASBSH010000180.1 GCA_030149025.1 Actinomycetales bacterium
CCGTGCGCCCGGCACTGGCCTGCGCATGTTGCAACAGTGACTGAGTATGTGCGAGCTGCGCCGAGCTGCACGACGTGACCGGCGCCGACATCGTGGCCGTCACCCTCGACGTGGACGGAGCCCTGGTCTGCGAACGCGGCAAGGCCCCCTACCGCACATGGGCCAGGCCGACGAGCGCTGTTCGCGCCTGCGGCGCCGGCGACTCCTACACGGCCGCGTTGGCACTCGCTCTCGCTTCCGGTGCCACCACCCCGGAAGCGGCCGAGCTCGCCCAGACCGCAGCAACGGTCGCCACCGCGCGGGAGGGGACCCAGGTCTGCTCGATCAACGACCTGCGGCTCGAGCTCGCCGCCGGTGGAGCCACGCTGACCCCGCCGGAGCAACTGGTCGAGGTCGTCGCCTTCCACCGGCGGCAGGGACGGCGCGTGGTCTTCACCAACGGCTGCTTCGACATCCTCCATCGCGGGCACGTCGACCTGCTGCACCGCGTCAAGCGGCTCGGGGACGTCCTCGTCGTCGCTCTCAACACCGACGCGAGCGTCGCCCGGCTGAAGGGGCCGACGCGGCCGGTGAATCCGCTGGAGGACCGCGCCCAGGTGCTCGCGGCGCTCGGCTGCGTCGACCACCTGACCTACTTCGACGAGCCCGTCGCCTCCGGTGTCGTCGACCTCCTGCAGCCCCACGTCTACGTCAAGGGCGGCGACTACACGCCCCAGATGCTGCCCGAGGCTCCCCACGTCGAGGCGTACGGCGGTGTGGTACAGATCCTTCCCTATGTGGAGGACCGGTCCACCACGTCCCTCATCGCGCGGATCCGCTCGTGAGCCGACAGCAAACTCCTACTGGTCCGGCACCCATCAAAGCGTGATCATGCAGTTCTGCAGAAGTGAAACGGAGGACGAACGTGGACGTGGAACCGGGCACCGTCGTCGTGTACACCGATGTGGCATGCCCGTGGTCAACCGTTGCGCTGCACCGGTTCTACCAAGCACGGTCACGTCTCGGCCTCGACGGGAAGGTCCACGTCGAGCACCGGCTCTTCCTCCTCGAGGACGCGGGCGGTGCGCCAACCTCCCGGACAACCATCGACGGTGAGATGCCCGTCCTCGGCACGCTGCACCCGGAGCTCGGCTTCGCCCTCTGGCACGGCGGGGACGACGCCTGGCCGAGCTCGACGCTCCTGGCGAACGAGGCTGTCCACGCGGCTCATCTCCAGTCGTCCGGGGCCGCTGAGAGACTGGACATGGCGTTGCGTCTCGCGTTCTTCAGGGACAGCCGGTGCATCAGCCTGCAGCACGAGATCGTCGATATCGCAGCCCAATGTGACGGCGTGGATGCCGACCAGCTCCGTGAGGCGCTGGACGACGGCCGCGCACGGGCCTCGATGATGGCCGGCTACCGCAACCACCGGGATGAGGTGAAGCTCAGCCCGCACTTCTTCCTACCCGACGGCACCGACATGCCCAACCCGGGGATGACGCTGCACATGCAGGGTGACCCGGGCTATCCGGTCATCGACACCGACGACCCGTCGGTCTACGAGTCGATCGCACGCGTTGGCGCCGGGAGCGGCTGACTGGAGGGTGGTTTCGGTGCTGTATCACTGATGACCGCGCGGTCATCAGCGATACAGCACGCCGAACGAGGGAGCCCGCGGGCAGCCCAGGGTCGAGCAACCACGGTCAGGCCGTGTGCAGAACTGCAAGATCACGGGGAGGGGGGCGGGGACGGGGCAGTGGACGGCGCCGGGTCGGCCTTCGGCGCCGGTTGCTGTGCCGCGGTGAGCGATGCGTAGTCCTCGGCAGTGACCGGCAGGGACGTCCGCGCGCCACCGGGCAGCGGCATCTCGAGCGCCTCGCCGTCACGGAACATCTGCACCC
>JASBSH010000192.1 GCA_030149025.1 Actinomycetales bacterium
GCAGCTGGAGAGCCACGTCCTGCAACCACTGTTCCTGGGCCGTGCGGTCTCGGTGCACCCGCTCGGCGTCGTGCTCGTGATCGCCGCCGGCATCCTGGTCGCCGGTATCGTCGGCGGCCTGTTCGCCGTGCCGATCGCTGCGGTCGCGAACACCATGATCCGCGAGCTCGTCCACAGGAACGTGCAGCCGGAGGAGGTCGAACCGCCCGTCGCCCGGGCGGTGGGCGGGGCCGACCCTGCTTGACCCCCGACCGGAGCCCGCTCTGACCGGATGACCGGCATGGCACACTCGACGTTGCCGGACGACCTCGCTGACATCGAGGCCGCCCGAGAGCTGCTGAAGGGCGTGATTCGCCCGACGCCGCTGGAACACAGCCGGGCCCTCTCCGAAATGGTCGGCGGGGACGTCCACTTCAAGTGCGAGAACCTGCAGCGGGCCGGGTCGTTCAAGATCCGTGGCGCCTACGCGCGGATGTCGCGTCTGACAGGGGAGGAGAAGGCGCGTGGGGTCGTGGCGGCCAGCGCCGGCAATCATGCGCAGGGCGTGGCCCTCGCCGGTCGGCTGCTCGGCATCTCCGTGACGGTCTTCATGCCCAACGGCGCCCCGCTGCCGAAGGTGCAGGCGACCCGCGGGTACGGCGCTCAGGTCCGCTTCCACCGGCACACCGTGGACGACTGCCTCACCGAGGCTCGCAGGTTCTCGCAGCAGACCGGGGCCGTGCTGATCCACCCGTTCGACCACGTCGACGTGGTCGCGGGCCAGGGCACCGTGGGCCTGGAGATCCTCGAGCAGTGTCCCGACGTCCGCACCGTTGTCGTCTCCACGGGCGGGGGTGGCCTGCTCGCGGGGATCGGGACCGCGATCAAGACCAAGCGACCCGAGGCGAAGGTCGTCGGGGTGCAGGCCGAGACGGCCGCGGCCTACCCCCGGTCGCTGGAGGCCGGGCACCCCATCCCCCTCGAGAAGATGTCGACGATGGCGGACGGCATTGCCGTCGGCTGCCCCGGCGACGTGCCGTTCGCGATCGTCCGCGACCTGGTCGACGAGGTTCGCACAGTGGGGGAGGAGATGCTGTCCCGCGCGCTGCTCCATCTGCTCGAACGCGCCAAGCTGGTCGTGGAGCCGGCGGGGGCGGCCGGAGTCGCGGCGCTGCTGGCCGACCCGCGGTCCTTCGAGCCGCCGGTGGTCGCCGTGCTGTCCGGCGGCAACGTCGACCCCCTGCTGATGATGCGGGTGATCCGGCACGGCATGGCCGCCGCGGGTCGGTACCTGCAGTTCCGCGTGGTGACCACGGACAGACCCGGGTCGCTGGCCGCCCTGTTGCGGATCCTCGCCGACACCGACGCCAACGTGCTGGAGGTGGAGCACTCGCGCACCGGGCCCGCGCTCGGGGTCAACGAGGTCGAGATCGGCCTGCAGATCGAGACCCAGGGACCGGATCACTGCAAGCAGGTGCTCCACACGCTCTCCGAGGCGGGTTACCAGCTCAAGCTCGGCTGACCCGGAGCGCGGACCGGGTGCCGGGTGGTTCCCGGACATGTGGCCGGCCCACCAGCGCCGCCCCGAACGCCGCGGAGTGCCTCAGTGGCGGTAGGTGCACCGCCCCGAACGCCGCGGAGCGCCTCAGTGGCGGTAGGTGCACCGCGCAGTGCCGCTGCGGCAGGCGGCGAACGCCGTAACGGCACTCAAGCCGGTCAGAACGGTGCGGCTTCGACCCACCAGAACCCGAGTTGGCGCCCGCGCACGGGTGCGAGTGTCGAGCACGTCTTTGCCCCGACGTCGCCGCCGGCGAGGTGGTCCGCCTCACGACGACGACCCCTTGTTTTTTACATCGATTAGTGTAGAAAATGGCGTAACAGAAGGAGAACCCGGAAGAGGAGAGACCATGCAAACCGTCCGCAGGCGTCACGCGCCTACCGCACAGACAGCCGCCGACCACCTCATCGCCTCCCGGCTACCGGCCGACCGGCAGGCAGTGGAGACCGCACTCACCGACCTGAAGCGGGCGCAGCTGTCGCACACGTCCCAGGACGAGGTCCGGCGCCGCTGCGGCCGGGTGCTGGAGGCGCTGGACGACGCGGTCGCCTCGGCCGAAGCCGCCTATCGCCTGGCCACCGGTCCTCTGGAGGGGCTGCCACGTACCCGCGTGATCGCCGCCCGGCAGCGTCCCGCCGCCCGCGAAGCCGGCCGTGTCCTGGAGCAGCTGCGGATCACCAGGCAGCGCCACATGCTGTCACGCAGCTCGGCATGCGGCCCTGCCCACATGACCGGCGTCGAGCCCGCCGCGCAAGTGATGCCGCACTGGCCGGAGACCGACTACCTCTCCGAGCGAAAGATCTACGCCCGCAAGGTCCTGCTGCCACCGGCGCACTAGCCGCCGAGCCGCTACAAGCCGCTACAAGCCGATACAAGAGGGGAAGAAGGTCATCGTCATGGAAAGCCCGACCACCGCGACCCGGGACGGCCCGGTCGCCCCACTGACCGGCAACGACGTGTTCCCGGTCTTCCGGAACTTCGCCGTGTCGTCCTTCGTATACCTGGGCCTTGCCGCACTGCTCGGCTTGGTCCTGCTCTTCGACTCCTTCCAGGCGTACGCGGAGCGGACCCAGTGGGTGACGGTGCACTGGAACATCGGGTTCCAGGGCTGGCTGGGGCAGCTGACGGCCGGAGCCGTCCTGGTGCTGGCCTCGGCCCTCGTCGGTAGGTCGGTGAGCTTGGGTCTGGCCCGCCTGCAGTTCTGGCTGCTGAACACCGGACTCATCGCCTTCGTGCTCGGCCTCGTGCTCACGGCTGTGGAGGAGGGCGGGCTCGGGCATGCCGCCATGGGCCCGGCCCCGGGCCGGCAGGTGCTGACCGGCCTGTCGGAGTGGGGGGTCACCGGTTACGTGTGGCTGCTGCAGGTCGGTTACGTGGCCATCGCCGCGTCGTTCGTGGTGATGTTCGTCAACCTGCGCCGCACGCTGCACTCCGACGGGGCCAGGGTACGTGCGGGCCTACCCGGCCTGTACTACGAGGCGGCGGTGCTGTTCTTCCTCGCAGCCGCTGCCGGCTGGCTGGCCTGGACGATCACGCCGGTCCGCGAGTGGCTCGTCTCCCTGCCCTTCCTCGCGAGCGGGAGCGGCTATCAGGCCGTCCACCACGTCTTCTTCATCCACCTGCCCGTGTGGGGGATGGGGGTCTTCGCGATCGGGGCGGCGATCCACTCCGTCCCGGCGCTGACGGGGCGGGACACGGTCCGGCTGACTCCGCGGGGCGAGTTCCTGTTCTGGCTGACCATCCTCGGCATCGTCGGGACCCTGTGGCACCCGAAGGTCACCCAGGGTCCGCCCGTCTACATCGGTGCCGTCGTGCTGCTACTGGCTATCGCTCTCGGCAAGACGGTCGAGTTCGCCGGTGCGTGGTTCCGTGCCGCGCTCCGACGGCTGACCAGCCCGGACTACTCCTTGGTCCGGAACTACTTCATCGCAGGAATAGTCGGGTTCGGCATCACCGCGCTGATCGGTACCGCGATGACCTTCGATCCTCTCAACGCGCGCATCTTCCCCGAAGGGGCCCCGGAGGGCGAAACCGGCTCGCTGCTCGCGGCCGTGCACGGCATGCAGGGGATGCTGACCGGCCTGACGCCGCTGCTCATGGGCACGGGCTACCTCGTGGTCCGGTGGGCGCGGGGGACGTCGCTGACGTCGGCACGCCTTGGCAACTGGGCCCTCGGGGGGCTTCTGGTCGGCAGCTACGGGTTCCTCACAGCGATGTACCTGGCCGGACAAGCGGGCTGGATGACCATGGAGGACATGGACATGGGTGGTGGCGCAGCCACCATCTGGATCAGCATCGCTCGGGTGTTGGCCGTCCTGGCCATCGTGTCGATATTCGGCTACTTCTACCACTTCTGGCAGATCACCCGACCGGCGCGTGCACGGCCCATGGAACCGACCGGGGGCGAGGACCTGTCCGCACACCTCGTCGAGGGGAGGTGACGCGCGATGTACGGGCGTCGTTGGGTCTACTTCACGATCATCGGTCTCGGGGTCCCGATCCTGTTCTTCGCACTCTTGTACTACGCGGTCTGACGGGCCCGTCGCCGTCCTGGTCGCGACCGACTCCTGGTAGCCGGCAGCTCTCCACCCAGCCGGCACCGGGAGTCACCATGCCAGCACGCCAACGGGTAACCGAACAGGACGGCGCCGCCTGCAGCTGGGAATCATCCGGCAGCTGCAACACCGGGCTGTTGCGACTGTGGTGATGAGCCCGAGAGCCCTCATCTCGAACGACTTGAAGGCCCGGAAAGCCAACCACCCGCACTGACCGAAGAGGTCAGTGCGGGTGGTTCTGGGGAACTGGAGAGAGGTCCGCTGACGGCCTCACGGTTAGGCCAGTCCCATGCCGCAAGCTCAGCGAGCGGTGGTCACACGCCGGCTCCAGCCTTCGCCGTCTCCCGCACGGTGCGCCGCTCCGGGTCGGCGGCAGCATCGAGGGAAACCGCCGAGAAGCGCCGCAGGCGCAGGCTGTTGCTGACGACGAACACCGACGAGAACGCCATTGCGGCACCGGCGATCAGCGGGTTGAGTAGCCCTGCCACTGCGAGTGGGATCGCAGCGACGTTGTAGGCGAAAGCCCAGAACAGGTTGCCCTTGATGGTGCGCAGCGTGCTGCGTGAGAGCCGGATGCCGTCCACCGCCGTACGCAGATCTCCCCGGACGAGGGTCAGGTCGCTCGCCTCGATGGCTACGTCGGTGCCGGTGCCCATCGCGATGCCGAGGTCGGCCTGAGCGAGGGCGGCTGCGTCGTTGACGCCGTCCCCCACCATCGCGACGACTCGGCCCTTGTCCTGCAGGCGGCGGACGACGTCGACCTTGTCGGCGGGCATCACTTCGGCGATCACGTCGTCGATCCCGACCTCGCGTGCGATGGCGCGCGCCGCACGCTCGTTGTCGCCGGTGAGCAGCACCGGGGTGAGACCAAGGCCCTTCAACTCATCCACGGCCTGCGCACTCGTCGGCTTGAGGGTGTCGGCGACGACGAGCAGTCCGCGGGTGACGCCGTCCCAGCCAACGGCGATGGCAGTGCGCCCCGCCGACTCCGCGGCCTCGCGAGCGGCGACGATGTCGTCCGGTAGGTGCTGGGACCACTGGTCGGCCAGCCAACCGGCACGGCCGGCAGCGACTGCGTGTCCGTCAACCACACCCTGCACACCCAGACCCTGGCTCGAGTTGAAGGACTCGACCGCAGGCAAGGCCCCCAGCCGCTCGCGTGCCGCGGTCGCGATAGCGGCAGCGATCGGGTGTTCCGAAGCGTCCTCCACCGCGCCGGCCAGCCGCAGCAACTCCGTCTCGTCGGTGTCGGCGGTGGGGATGATGTCCACCAGCCGCATCCGGCCGGCGGTCACCGTCCCGGTCTTATCCAGGACGATGGTGTCCACCCGCCGGGTCGACTCCAGGATCTGCGGGCCCTTGATCAGGATCCCGAGCTGGGCACCACGGCCGGTACCCACGAGGAGGGCGGTCGGCGTGGCCAGGCCGAGAGCACAGGGGCACGCGATGATGAGAACTGCGACGGCGGCAGTGAACGCTGCCTGCGCGCCGGCGTCGGCACCGAGCCAGAACCCCAGCGTCGCGGCGGACAGGGCGATCACTATGGGTACGAACACCGCCGAGATCCGGTCGGCCAGCCGTTGCACCGGGGCCTTCCCGGACTGTGCTTCCTCGACCAGCCGGGCCATCTGGGCAAGCTGGGTGTCGGCGCCGACCCGCGTGGCCTGGACGACGAGCCGACCGCCGGCGTTCACCGTGGCGCCGACCACGCCGTCTCCCACGCTGACCTCGACCGGGACCGGTTCGCCGGTCAGCATGCTGGCATCGACCGCCGAGGAGCCCTCGACGACGACACCGTCGGTGGCGATCTTCTCACCGGGGCGGACGATGAACTCGTCCCCCACCTTCAGTTCCTCGATCGGGATCCGCACCTCGCCGCCGTCCCGGCGGACCGCGACATCCTTCGCGCCCATCTCGAGCAGGGCACGGAGCGCAGCACCGGAACGCCTCTTGGCGCGGGCCTCGAAGTACCGACCCAAGAGGATGGCCGTCGTGACCGCGGTCGCGACCTCGAGGTAGATCTCGGGCGTGCCGCCGCGTTCCGGAATCAGCTGGAAGGTCATCCGCATACCGGGTTCCCCGGCCCCACCGAGGAACAGGGCGTACACCGACCAGAAGAAGGCGGCCAGCACGCCCACGCTGATCAGGGTGTCCATGGTCGCCGCGCCGTGCCGGGCGTTGACCCAGGCCGCCCGGTGGAACGGGTAGGCACCCCAGAACACCACAGGTGCTGACAGGGTCAGCGACAGCCACTGCCAGTGGTCGAACTGCAGTGCCGGCACCATGATGAACACCAGCACGGGGAGGGTGAGCACCGCGGAGACGACGACGCGATGACGCAGCGAGACGACCTCGGCGTCCTCGGGCACCTCCTGCTCACCGCCACCCGGCCGCTCACCCGCAGAACGCGGCGGCTCCGGCAGGCGAGCCGTGTAGCCGGTCGCCTCCACGGTTGCGATCGCCTCGTCGACCGAGAGGCCCTCCGGGAGCAGCACCCGGGCCTTCTCCGTCGCGTAGTTGACGCTGGCCTCGACCCCGGGCATCCGGTTCAGCTTCTTCTCGATCCGGACTGCGCACGAGGCGCAGGTCATGCCCCCGATCTTCAGTTCCACCGGCTGGCTCATCTGCTCGTCTCCGACTGCATATCCATGCCTGGCATCTGTTCCTGTTCGCTGATCGACGAACCGGTGTCAGCTGGACCCAGCGGTCCGACCGTCGCGCCGATGCCGTATGCGGCACCGAACGCGACGACCAGGGCCAGCGCGAAACCGGCGAGCTTGGCTACCGCACTCATCGCGACCCGTCAGGCCAGCTGGTAGCCGGCCTCGTCCACGGCATCGCGGACCTTCTCCACCGGCAAGGGGGCGGCACTCGTCACCTGGACCTTGGACTCCCCACCGGCGACGAGATCGACGTCCACGCCGGTGACGCCCTCAAGCTTGCCGATCTCCTCCTTCACCGAGGCGACGCAGTGGCCGCAGGTCATCCCGGTCACGGTGTAGGTGTTGGTGGCGCTCATGCTGATGATCCTTCCGTTGGTTGGTTGGTTGGGGGCTCGTCGTGCATCTCAGGAGCGAACGAGGCGGGCGATCGCCGCGGACGCCTCCTGGACCCTGGCGTCCGCCACCTCGCTGCCCTCGGCAGCGGCCTCGGCGACGCAGTGCGACAAATGGTCCTGAAGCAGCTCCAATGCCACCGCCTGAAGGGCCTTGGTGGCCGCAGACACCTGCGTCAGCACGTCTATGCAGTAAGTGTCGGCGTCGACCATACGCTGGAGGCCGCGCACCTGCCCCTCCACGCGGCGTAGTCTGGCCAGGAGCGCGTCCTTGTTGTTGATGTAGCCGGTCATCCGCCTCACTCCGTGTTTCCGTGCTCGACAGCAGCAGGACCGTACCACCGTAGGGTACCTATGCGCCAGCGGTGTGTGACCTAAGCCTCAGTGGAAACCCGACCTACGGCCCTTGACGAGCTGAGGGGATGGGACCGCAGCGGCGGTGCATCCACCCGCGGAACTGGGCACGGCGCGTACGAGGAGCTTTCGCTGACGCAGGAGGAGGTGGATCGTCGGCGGCCAGCCAGCGACCGGAGTTGGTCGGAAGAGCGACGCGCGCTCACCGGCCAAGGCGTCGGCGGCCGTCAGGACGACCAAGCACCCAGCAAGCGGAACTAGGCCGAACTAGGCCCCGTCCGCAACCAGCGGACGGGGCCTTTCCGCAGCGTGATCGTGGGCACGCTGCAGCCAGAGCGAGAGGTCACCGCTGTCGCGCACACGAAGGACACCGGACAGCTGCCGATCCAAGCCCGAGATCACGGAGGCAGCGAGCCGTATCCCGCGGTTCGCGTCACCTGGAAGTGGTTGTTGGCAACTGCCGTGCCGCCGTACCGTCCAGAAGCGGCCTTCAGCCTGCAACGCTCTCGTAGTGGTGCGCAGCGGTGCTCGAGCCGCCGCAGCAGGAGCCACGGGACGCAAGGTCGGCCACCACTTCGAACGTAGTGGCTTGAGGTTGCTCGTCCATGATGGCGCGCAGCGCCCTCTGCACCTCCGCCGCCGTCTCGGTGTCGTGCATGGCGGCGAACGTCGCTGCACTGTCGTGTTCGACCACCGCGCTGTAGCTGCCGTCCCCTGCTCGGAGCAGCCGACGCTGTCTCAGGCCTTCCACCCCATTGAGCACGTCGTTGGACCAGGTGAACCAATCGAGGAACGCCTGCTCATGATCACCCTCGATCACCGGAAACCGAACCAACGCAACGAACATCGAAGCCTCCTTATGTGCGATGGCCGCAGCCACCTGCCTTATCGGGTCCGCCCTGCATCAGCGACGGCTTCTTCAGCCTCCCTGGATCTGTCGAAGCCTGCATCGCGCTTTGGTGTAGATCTGGTCAAGGTCAGTGGCGCGCGGGCAGTGTCAGCGCGCGCGACCGGGCGCCGACCGGCGGGCAACCGAGCGGGACGTCGGCACCGAACGTCTACACCGAACGTCTACACCGAACCTCTACACCGAACCTCTACACCCAATCTCCACCATGCCTTCGCAGGACCGCGACCAGATGCGGGGCGGAGGCACTGATACCCTCCCCACGTATCGTTGAGCAAAGCCGTACCGGCTGTGCTTCCACATGGAAGGGGCTGAAGGGTGATCACGGATGCACTCCCCACACCCAGGCGCCACCGGACGACTCCGCGCGCCGGCAGCGCAGATGCAGCGGTCCAGCAGACGGGCATGCCTAAGGAGCCGGCCCTGAAGGCAGACGCTGGCAAGATCGACACACTCCGCAGACTCGGCCGCATCGAAGGGCAGGTCCGCGGGATCTCGCGGATGGTCGCCGAGGACAGGTACTGCATCGACATCCTGACGCAGGTTTCGGCTGTCTCGAGGGCCTTGCAGTGTGTCGCTCTGGCGTTGTTGGACGAGCACATGGAGCGCTGCCTCCTCGATGCGGCCCGGATCGGCGGCCCTGATGAGCAGGAGAAGCTGAGGGAGGCCTCGGACGCCATCGCACGGCTGGTCCGCAGCTAGCACAGTGCTCTCCAGTAGCACAGTGCTCTCCAGTCGATTCCACCAGCGCGCTCGGAGGGACCCTTCATGAAGGACAGCCGAGCAGGCCCGATTCAGCATTCGACGAGACAAGGCGGAGGATTCGGGGCACCGAGGCCGGGCCGAATGCTGTGGGTCACCGCAGCCTGGGGCGCCTGCTTCGTGGCGATCGAGTGGGGGTTGCGGGATGCCCCGGTGCTGTGGTTCGCCGCACTGCGTGGTGTCGTCGCCGGGGCGGCCCTGCTCCTGCTGGCCGCGATACAGCACCGGCCCGCGCCGGTCGGAGTCCGCGCCTGGGGAAAGATCACGCTCCTCGGCCTGGTCAACGTCACGGTGGCCTTCGCTGCGATGTTCGCAGGGGTCGCGGGCCTGGCGACCGGCACTGCCGCAGTACTGGCGAACGCCCAGCCTCTGCTC
>JASBSH010000208.1 GCA_030149025.1 Actinomycetales bacterium
CGCGTCGCACCGAGACCCTCCGGATCCGGGGCGGCGATGTGGTGGGCGTCGGAGGTCAGCCCGGCGGCCACCACCTCGGCGTAGATCCGGGCACCCCGGGCCTTGGCGTGCTCCTCGGACTCCAGCACCATGCAGCCGGCACCCTCGCCGAGCACGAAGCCGTCCCGGCTGGTGTCGTACGGCCGCGAGGCCGTCTCCGGGGTGTCGTTACGGGTGGAGAGGGCCTGCATGGCGGCGAACCCGGCGATCGGCAGGGGGTGGATCGCTGCCTCCGTGCCGCCCACGACGACCACGTCGGCGCGGCCGTCGCGGATCATGTCCATGCCGTAGGCCACTGCCTCGGCCCCGGAGGCGCAGGCCGAGACAGGCGAGTGCGCACCGGCCCTGGCGCCGAGCTCGATCGCCACCGCACCGGCGGCGCCGTTCGGCATGAGCATCGGGACGGTCATCGGCAGCACCCGACGCGGGCCGCGCTCCTTCAGCGTGTCGTAGGCGGAAAGCAGCGTCCAGACGCCCCCGATACCGGTGGCGACAGCGACACCCAGCCTCTCGCCGTCCACCTCGGGTTTTCCTGCGTCCGCCCACGCCTCACGGGCGGCGATCATCGCGTACTGGGCCGAGGGGTCCAGCTTCTTGGCCTCGTGCCGGGGCAGGACCTCCGCGGGGTCCTGCGCGATCGAGGCCGCGAAGGTGACCGGCAGCTCGAGCTCGGCGACCCAGGGCTGGGTCAGGGTGCGGGAACCGGAGCGGCCGGCGAGGGCCGCCTCCCACGTGCTGGGCACGTCGGCACCGATCGGCGTGGTTGCGCCGATCCCGGTGACGACGACTGCGCGGGTCATGCTCGATGCCTCCTGGGCGGACAATGGCCAGACTGGAAACCGTTAAGGGCAAGGGGTTGACGCTCGACACCGGCACGGCGGTCGCTCCCCGGTCGTTCCCGGTCGCTCGCCGACCGCTCCCGAGGAGCAACGCACCGACGCCGCGAGCGATGTCAGCCCTGGGCCTGCTGCACGTACGACACGACGTCGCGGACGGTGCGCAGGTTCTTGATGTCGTCGTCGGGGATCTTGACGCCGAACTTGTCCTCGGCCTGCACGACGATCGAGGTCATCGACAGCGAGTCGATGTCCAGGTCGTCGGTGAAGGACTTGTCCATCTCCACGGACTCCTTCGGCAGGCCGGTCTCCTCGTTGACCAGCTCGGCGATGCCGTCCAGGATCTCCTGCTCGCTCTGCGCCATGTGGCTGCTCCTTCGTATCGGTACTGATTGTTGGGGATGTCGGATTGTTGGGATGTCGGACCTACAGCTACCCGCGCGGCGGCGGGGGTCTTGGGGGATCAGGGCAGGATGACGACCTGGCTCGCGTAGACCAGGCCGGCGCCGAACCCGATGAGCAGGGCGAGGCCGCCCGACGGGGCGCTGCCGTCACCGAGCATCCGGTGCATCGCCAGTGGGATCGACGCCGCCGAGGTGTTGCCGGTCTCCGCGATGTCGCGGGCGACCGGCACGCTCTCCGGCAGCCCGAGCTGCTTGCACATCGCGTCGATGATCCGGGCGTTGGCCTGGTGCGGGATGAACGCTGCCAGGTCCTGCGGCTCGATACCCGATGCCTCCAGCGTCTTGCGGGCAACGGGCGCCATCTGCCAGACGGCCCAGCGGAACACGCTCTGCCCCGCCATCCGCAGCGCCGGCCAGTCGGCCTCGTGATCCCGGACGTCGATCCAGGAGTGCTTCTGCTGGATCACGTCCCAGGCGGCGCCGTCCGAACCCCACATCGTGGGGCCGATGCCGGGGGAGTCGGACGGGCCGATCACGACCGCACCGGCGCCGTCCCCGAAGATGAACGCCGTCGAGCGGTCGGTGACGTCCGTGAAGTCGGACAGCTTCTCCACGCCGACGACCAGGACGTAGCGGGCGGAGCCACCGCGAACCATGTTCTCCGCCAGGGCGACACCGTGGCAGAAGCCCGCGCACGCGGCGGAAAGGTCCATCGCCGCCGCGGGGGTGGCGCCCACACGGTGCGCGAGCAGCGCTGCCGAGGACGGCGTCTGGTACGGGTGGGTGACCGTGGCAACCAGGACGCCGTCGATGTCGCTCCCGGTCAGCCCGGCGCGCTCGATCGCCTCCCTCGCCGCGATCTCCGCCATGTCGGTGACGGACTCGTCCTTCGCCGCCCAGCGCCGGCTGACGATCCCGGACCGCTGCCGGATCCACTCGTCGGAGGAGTCGATCGTCTGGCAGATCTCGTCATTCGTCACCACGCGCTCGGGCCAGTAGGCGCCGACGGAGAGGATGCGGGCGTGCTGCGCCCCCTGCGGCTGGATCAGCTTGCCGGCCGACGCCGAGATCGAGTCGGAGGTCGAAGTGGAGGCCGAAGTGGAGGTCGTCGTGGTCATTCAGTTGCTCCCGGCGTGCTCGGCGATCAGGGCCGTGGCGGCATCGAGCTGATCGGGGGTCTTCAGGGCGAGGGTCTGGATGCCGGGCATGGTGCGCTTGGCCAGGTTGGCCAGCGTGCCGGCCGGAGGCACCTCGATGAGTGCGGTCGCCCCCAGCTCGGTCAGCGTCGCCTGACACAGGTCCCACCGCACAGGGTTGCTGACCTGGCTGACGAGCCGGGCCAGCACCTCCGCCCCGTCGCTCACGACGGTGCCGTCCGCGTTGGACACCAGCGCCACAGTCGGTGCCTTCGCCGTCATGGACGACGCCCGCTCAGCCAGCGTGCCCACCGCCGGTGCCATGTGCTGGGTGTGGAACGCCCCGGCCACCTGCAGCGGGATGACCCGCGCCTTCGCCGGTGGCTCGTCCTTCAGCGCCGTGAGCTGCTCCAGCGTCCCGGCCGCGACCACCTGCCCGGCGCCGTTGACGTTGGCGGGGGTCAGGCCGTGCTTGTCGAGCACCGCGGCGACCTCGTCCGGGTCACCGCCCAGTACGGCACTCATTCCGGTGGGAGTGACGGCGCTGGCCTCTGCCATCGCGCGGCCGCGGTCGCGGACGAACACCATGGCGTCGTCCTCGGCCAGGACGCCGGCGGCTGCGGCGGCGGTGATCTCACCCACGCTGTGGCCGCCCACGGCACCGACCGAACCGGACGGACCCAGGCCCTCCGCCAGCAGCACGGAGAGCGCGGCGAGGCCGCTGGCGACGATGAGCGGTTGAGCGACGGCGGTGTCGCGGATGGTCTCGGCGTCCGAGGTCGTGCCGTGCGCGACGAGATCGATACCCGCTGCGTCGGACAGCGAGGACATCCGCTCGGCGAAGGCCGGAAGCTCCATCCACGGAGCGAGGAAGCCGGGGGTCTGGGAGCCCTGACCGGGGCACACGATGACCAGCACCCTTCCACCATTCCCTGCTCGGGTGGCCGCTGGCGGTGACGGCGCCGACCAACCTTCGCGACGCGATTTGGAGGATTCCTACAAATGCCGGTCATCGCCCACGACGTGTTCCGAGGCCGGCCGGGAGGGGCCGTCCGCCAGGAGACCGATGGTCAGACCGACCTGGAGGACGTAGGCGTCCCGGGCGCTGGTCGCGTCCCAGCCGGTCACCTCCGCCACCCGACGGAGCCGGTAGCGGACGGTGTTCGGGTGCACGAACAGCGTCCTCGAGGTGGCCTCCAGGGACCTGCCGTGCTCCAGGTAGGTGCTCACCGTGTCCTCCAGGGCCCCGCCGGCTGCGCACAGCGGTCGGTAGACGCGGTCGAGCAGGGCGCGCCGCGCGGTCACGTCGCCCGAGAGCACCCGCTCAGGAAGCAGGTCGTCGGCGTGCACCGGTCTCGGTGCCTGTGGCCATGCTCGCGCGGCAACCAGCCCCGCCAGCGCCGTGCGGGCCGACCGGCCCGCCTCCGAGAGACCGGGGACGACCGGACCTACGACCACCGGGCCGGGCCCGAACCGGGGAGCGAGCGCGTCCGCCGCCGTCTGCGGGTCCGTGGAGGAGCCGAGGACGACGACAAGCCGGTCACCGCGGACGCCCACCAACGCGTCGTCCGCGGCCTGCTGCGCTGCGCGTCGCACCTCGGCGACGGCGTCCTCCGGGGTGCCGCTGGGGCTGTTGCCGACGACCACCGCGACGGCGTCGTGGCCCTGCCAGCCGAGGGCCGCCACGCGGGACTGCAGTGCGTCGTCGGTGTCACCGCGCAGCAGCGCGTCCACGACCAAGGCCTCCAACCGGGCGTCCCATGCCCCACGGGCTTCGGCGGCCTGCGCGTAGATCTCCGCGGCGCCGAAGGCCACCTCCCGCGAGTACCTGAGCACCGCCTCCCGAACGGAGGTCTCCCGGCCGGGTGGGGCGAGCAGCTCGACGTTCTCCTCGACCACCTCCACCACCGTGCGAACCAGCTGGAGGGTCTGGCTGAGCGTGACCGATCTCGTCAGCTCGCGTGGCGCCGTCCCGAAGACGTCCGCGGTGACGGTGGGCGGCGCCTCCTGCTTCTCGTACCAGGACGTGAACGCGGTGATGCCGGCCTGCGCGACCAGGCCGACCCAGGACCGATCTTGCGGCGGCATGGCGCGGTACCACGGCAGCGTCTCGTCCAGTCGCTGCAGAGCAATGGTCGCGAGCCGTCCCGTGGCCTGCCGGACGTGGCGCAACCCGGTGTGCCGACCGGGGTGTGCTGCGTGCTCCGGTGCTGTGGACACCGCTGCAGTCTAGGTCGCCGCTTTGTGGAGGTGCGACAAGGAACACCAGGGCCCGGTGGCTATCGCACTGCTTCGCAAGCGGGGCGAAGCGGCCCAGATGGCGTTAAGGTCAGCACATCGCCAGGCAGGGGACCGGTCCGACCGGGCTGGAGACCTCGGGAAGGACGGCATGGGAATCCTCGACTGGTTGCGTCGAAAGGTGTACGCCTCGGCTCCGCCCAGCCTGAAGCCGGCTCTGCGGACCGTGGGGACGCGTGCGGGCCTCCGGCCGCGCAGCACCCTTCGGCCCCCTGTGGACGCCGCGCGGGAGGACCGGTTGCGCCTTCGCCTGCACGACGACCCGAACGACGAGCAGGCGTTCGACGAGCTGGCGGAGATCGTCCGGCGGCGCGCTGCCGAGGGGCACGTCCCGGAGGGTCGCCTCGGGCAGCCCGTGCCTCCGGCGGACCTCGAACGTGCCGCCAACGACGCGGTCTGGGCGCTCGCGGAGGAGATGGCCGGCAACCCCCGGGCCTGGCACCCGCTGGTCGAGCTGGCGCGACTTTCCATCCGGGATGACCGGGAAGGGGCGCTGCGCCGGCTCGGTACCGCTGCTGAGCGGGACCCGTCCGGACGGGCCCTGGTGGAAGGCCTTGCGATGCTGCGCGAAGTCGGCCTGCCCGACGAGGCACTCGGGCTGGGCGTCGGCCACTGGCGCCCGCGCGAGCACGACGTCGAGGCGGGCCGGCACCTGGTGCAGGCTGCCGTGGAAGCCGGGCGGATGGGTGAGGCACGCCGGCACCTCGATGCCCTCGGCCTGCACCCCGACCAGGGGCGGGTCGCGCCGCTTCGTGCCGAGCTCGAGCGCGAGATCAACATGGCTGAGCGCAAGCGCACCAGCACCTGACGACCTGAGGTTGGGACCGCGTTCCGCCTTCGTCCGCGGACGTCACCCCTTGGGGAGTGCACCCCTTGGGGCGTCACCCCTTGGGGTGGACGCCGGCCTTCAGCGACGTGACCACCACGCGCGCGACGCGGTGCCGGTCGACCTCCGACACCGTGATCAGGTGCTCGTCGAGGGAGACCGTGTCCCCGACCACGGGCATCCGCCCGAGCCGGTGCATGACGAAACCACCGATCGTCTCGTACGGGCCGTCGGGGATCTCCAGACCCGGCACGTGCTCGTGGACGTCCTCGACCTGCAGCAGCCCGTCGACACCGACCGCACCCGGCGGAAGCTTGGCGGCCGACACGATCCGCGGGTCGTACTCGTCCCGGATCTCACCGACCAGCTCCTCGAGGATGTCCTCGAGCGTGACGATGCCGGCGGTGCCGCCGTACTCGTCCACCACGACGGCGAGATGGGTGTTGGTCGCGCGCATCCGCGTCAGCGCCGTGAGCACCCGGACCGACTCCGGGAGCAGCTGCACCTCCCGCACCAGGTCTCGCACCAGCGCGTTGCGCCCCTGGAGCAAAGGGTCGAACAGGTCACGCACATGGACGAAACCGAGGACGTCGTCGAGGGAGTCGGCCACAACGGGGTAGCGGGAGTGGGGTTGGTCGCGGCACTCGGCCACCGCCTCCTCGACCGGCGTGTCCGCCCGCAGGAAGCTGACCTCGGTGCGGGGCAGCATGACCTGCTCGACCCTGCGGTCGCCGATCTCCAGCGCCTCGGTGACGATCCGGCGCTCCTCGGGGGTGAGCGCCTGGTGACCGCGCACGATGGAGCGCAGCTCCTCCTCACCCATCTCCTCCCGCTGGGCGTTGGGGTCACCGCCCAGGAGGCTGACCACCAGATCCGTGGACTTCGAAAGGAGCCAGATGACGGGCCGCATGATGCTGGCGAGAACGTCCAACGGTGCCGCCACGAGGAGGGACAGACCCTCCGCCCGTTGCAACGCAAGGCGTTTGGGAACGAGCTCGCCGAGGACGAGTGACAGGTAGGCGATCACCAGGGTCGTCCCGATGAACGCGATCGTCCCCGCTGCCGGGGCAGGCAGACCCCACGACACCAGCGCCGGTGCCAGCCGCGGGGCGATCGTCGCCGCACCGTAGGAGGCCGAGAAGAAGCCCGCCAACGTGACGCCGACCTGGACGGCGGACAAGAAACGGTTCGAGTTCGCCGCCAGCGCGGCTACACGCCTACCGCGCCCGCTGCGTTGCGCCAGCCCCTCGATCTGGCTGTCGCGCAACGAGACGAGCGCGATCTCGCTGGCGGAGAAGACCCCGCCGATGAGGACGAACAGCAGAACGAGGGCTGCGTTCGTCAGGATGTCACTCACGACCCCCTGGCCCGTCCGTCAGGCGTCGCCTCCGGTGTTCCCCGTCGTGCCGGCGCGCACGTCGTCCAGCCGGTACTGCCGGTAGGCCTGCGCGGGTACGCTCGCGTCGACCTCGCCGCGCTTCGCCAGCAGTCCCAGGGCCTGGTAGGCGATGGACGGACCGTCGACGTGGAAGTACCGGCGGACGGCGGCCCGCGTGTCTGACAGGCCGAACCCGTCGGTGCCCAGCGACACGTACTCGTTCGGGACGTACTGCCGGATCTGGTCGGGCACGGCGCGCATGTAGTCGGAGACCGCCACGACCGGACCGGTCGCCCCGTGCGCCTCGAGCTTCTGCGCCACGTAGGGCTTCGGTGCCTCCTCGCCCGGGTGGTCGAACGCCCACTTGTCGCAGCGCAGACCGTCCCGCCGCAGCTCGTTCCAGGAGGTGACGCTCCAGACGTCCGCGTCGACCTCGAAGTCCTTGCCGAGCAGCTCCTGGGCCTCCAGCGCCCACGGAACCGCAACCCCGGAGGCCATCAGCTGGACCCGCGGACGACCGCTGTCCGGCTGACCGGGGGACAGCAGGTAGATCCCGCGCAGCAGGCCCTCGACGTCCAGGTTCTCCGGCTCGGCGGGCTGCACGATCGGCTCGTTGTAGACGGTGAGGTAGTACATGACGTTCGGATCGCGCACGGCCCCGTCGGTCACCGTCCCGGTCCCGAGGTCCGGTCGTGGCTGCGTGCCGCCGTTGTCCTGCCCGTACATCCGCTGCAGGCCGTCGCGAACGATGTGTCCGATCTCATACCCGTACGCCGGGTCGTAGGCGACCACCGCGGGGTTGGTCGAGGCCAGCAGCAGGGAATGGCCGTCGGCGTGCTGCAGGCCCTCGCCGGTCAGCGTGGTGCGGCCGGCGGTGGCGCCGAGGAGGAAGCCACGAGCCATCTGGTCCCCGGCAGCCCACAGCCCGTCGCCGGTCCGCTGGAACCCGAACATCGAGTAGAAGATGTAGACGGGGATCATCGGCTCGCCGTGCGTGGCGTACGAGCTGCCTGCCGCGGTGAAGGCGGCGACCGAGCCAGCCTCGTTGATGCCGACGTGCAGCAGCTGGCCCTGCTCGGACTCCTTGTAGGCCAGCATCAGCTCGCGGTCGACCGAGAGGTAGTTCTGACCGTGCGGATTGTAGATCTTCGCGGTCGGGAAGAAGGAGTCCATCCCGAATGTCCGTGCCTCGTCCGGGATAATCGGCACGACGCGGTGACCGAACTCCTTGTCCCGCATCAGGTCCTTCAGCAACCGGACGAACGCCATGGTCGTCGCGATCTGCTGCTTGCCCGACCCCCGCGCAGCCACCTTGTACAGGTCCGACTGCGGCAGGTGCACCGGCTTGTGGTCGGTGGTGCGCTTCGGCAGGAACCCGCCGAGGACACGGCGGCGCTCGAGCATGTACTGGATCTCGGCCGAGTCCTCGCCCGGGTGGTAGTACGGCGGCAGGTAGGGGTCGGCTTCCAGCTGCTCGTCCGGGATCGGGATCCGCAGGCTGTCGCGCAGGCCCTTCAGGTCGTCGAGCGTCAGCTTCTTCATCTGGTGGGTGGCGTTACGGCCGGCGAAGTGCGACCCCAGCGCGTACCCCTTGATGGTCTTGGCAAGGATCACCGTGGGCTGGCCGGTGTGCTCGGTCGCCGCCTTGTACGCCGCGTACACCTTGCGGTAGTCATGACCACCGCGCTTCAGGCGCCAGATGTCCTGGTCGGACATCGGCTCGACCATCCGCTTGGTGCGCGGGTCGCGGGCGAAGAAGTGGTCCCGGATGAACGCGCCGGTCTCCGCCCGGTACGTCTGGTAGTCGCCGTCCAGCGTCTGGTTCATCAGGTTGACCAGGGCGCCGTCGCGGTCCGCAGCGAGCAGCGGGTCCCACTCACGGCCCCAGATAACCTTGATGACGTTCCAGCCCGCGCCGCGGAAGAACGACTCCAGCTCCTGGATGATCTTGCCGTTGCCGCGGACCGGCCCGTCCAGCCGCTGCAGGTTGCAGTTGATGACGAAGGTGAGGTTGTCAAGCTCCTCGAACGCGGCCATGTGGATCAGCCCGCGGCTCTCCGGCTCGTCCATCTCGCCGTCGCCGAGGAACGCCCACACCTGCTGCTGGGAGGTGTCCTTGATGCCCCGGTGGTGCAGGTACTTGTTGAACTGCGCCTGGTAGATCGCGTTCATCGGCCCGAGGCCCATCGACACCGTCGGGAACTCCCAGAAGTCCGGCATCAACCGCGGGTGCGGGTAGGACGGCAGCCCGCCGCCGGGGTGGGTCAGCTCCTGCCGGAAGCCGTCGAGGTCCTCCGCCGACAGCCGGCCCTCCAGGAACGCCCGCGCGTAGATACCGGGGGAGGCGTGGCCCTGGACGAATACCTGGTCACCACCGCCGGGGTGGTCCTTCCCCCGGAAGAAGTGGTTGAACCCGACCTCGTACAGCGTGGCCGACGAGGCGTAGGTGGAGATGTGGCCGCCGACGGAGATGTCCGGGCGCTGGGCACGATGCACCATCACCGCGGCGTTCCAGCGCAGGAAGTGCCGGAACCGGCGCTCGGTCTCCTCGTCGCCGGGGAACCACGGCTCGCGCTCCGGCGGGATGGTGTTCACGTAGTCGGTGGCGGTGAGGCTCGGTACGCCCACCTGCCGCTCGCGCGCCCGCTGGATCAGGCTCAGCATCAGGTAGCGCGCCCGCTGACGGCCCCGCTCATCGACGACCCCGTCCAGCGACTCCCGCCACTCGGCGGTCTCCTCAGGGTCGATGTCCGGCAGCTGGCTCGGCATCCCGTTCAGAATCGGGCCGTGCCCCTCACGTCCTGCCACGGTGACCTCGTCTTCCTTTGTGTCGACGACGCTCCAGCGGCTGTCGGTGGACGGCCGCTGATTCCTATCCTGTCCCGCCCGGTTGCCGTCGTCACATCTGGGCCGGTATCCGGGGCCGTTTGTGCTCGGCTACCTGCGGGTAGCGTCCGGCAGATGAAGACCGTGCTTCTCGACGTCCCGACCGGTGACCGGCCACGGGTCCGCGACCTGACGAGCGAGGCGGAGAGGTTCCTGCAGGACGCCGGTGCGGAGAACGGCCTCCTGCACGTGTTCGTCCCGCACGCGACGGCCGGTGTCGCGGTGCTCGAGACGGGCGCAGGCTCGGACGAGGACCTGCTCGCCGCGCTCGACGCACTGCTGCCGAAGAACGGCCCGGACGGCGCGGGGTGGCGTCATCGTCACGGCTCACCCGGTCACGGCCGCGACCACGTCCTCCCGGCGTTCGTCCCACCGTTCGCGGTGCTGCCGGTTGTGGACGGGCGGCTCGCGCTCGGCACCTGGCAGAGCGTGTGCCTGGTCGACACCAACGTCGACAACCCACGACGTCAGGTGCGGCTGTCGTTCCTGGCGAGCGCCTGAGCTGGCGGGCCTCCGAGGGCGTTGCCTGCCCAGGTCGGCCCAGGTCGGCGGTGACTGCCCAGGTGGGCGTTGCCTGCGCAGGTGGCGGTTTCCGGCGCCCGGACCGCCGCCTGGGCAGTCAACGCAGGGGCGGGTGAGCAAAGTCGCCCACCTGCCCCGCCCGGGAGCTCCCTCAGCGCTGATCGACCAGCACACGCTGCTCGCACGTGTAGACGTTCATCGACGGCGGCCGCAGGAAGCCGACGAGGGTCATGCCGGCGCGCTCGGCGAGGTCGACGGCCAGCGACGACGGCGCGGACACCGCGGCCAGCACCGGCACCCCCGCCATCCACGCCTTCTGCGCCAGCTCGAACGATGCGCGACCGCTGACCATCAGCACGTGCCCGGTGAGCGGCCAGCCGATCTCGCGTGCCGCGTGCCCGAGCACCTTGTCGACGGCGTTGTGCCGGCCCACGTCCTCCCGCAGGGCGACCAGCTCGCCGTCCGTCGTGAACAGACCCGCGGCGTGCAGGCCTCCGGTGCGGTCGAACACGCTCTGCCTGTCCCGCAGCGCGCCGGGCAGACCGAGGAGGACGCCGGCACGCACGGTCGTGCGGTCATCGCTCAGATCGCGTGCGGCCCGGTCGGCGACGGCGTCGATGGTCGCCGAGCCGCAGATCCCGCAGGCGGAGGTCATGCCGAACGTGCGCCGGCCCGCGAGCCCCTTCAGCGCGGCGCCGGGGGCGAGGGTCAGCTCCAGCACGTTGAAGGTGGGCCGGCCGTCGGGGCCGGTGTCCGCGCAGTGCACGCCGGTGGTCACCCCGGTCGGGTCCTCCAGCAGCCCTTCTGTGAGGAGGAAGCCGAAGGCGAGGTCGAGGTCGTCGCCCGGTGTCCTCATGGTGACCACGACCGGCTCCCCGCCGACGCGGATCTCGAGCGGCTCCTCCACCGCCAGCGTATCGGGACGTGACAGCGCACGGCGCGTGTCGTCGTCCAGAACGACACGACGCATCGGCCTACGGACCGTCACCCTGCCCACGGTCCCCAGCCTCGCATGCGCGCGAGGAACACGAAGGATGTAGGGGACGGGCGGGGTGGTCTACCGTCGTCCCTGACGGGGTGGCATCCTCACCCGCACTGCAGTCCCCGCATCGGGCGGGGCGACGAGCACAGGGAGCAGCACGTGGGCGGCACCGCGGATCCCGCGGCGGATCAGAGCCTGGCCGGCAAGCTCGGGTTCAAGCACGGCCTGCTGGTGCAGGAGTTCGGTTACGACGACGATGTCGACGAGGACCTGCGCGAGTCGATCGAGGACGTCACCGGCGAGGAGCTGCTCGACGAGGACGCCGACGACATCGTCGACGTCGTCCTGCTGTGGTGGCGCGAGGAGGACGGAGATCTCGTCGACGGCCTGGTGGACGTGCTCACCTCGGTCGCCGAGGGCGGGGTCATCTGGCTCCTGACCCCGAAGAGCGGCCGGCCGGGGCACGTGGAGCCGTCGGAGATCCAGGAGGCGGCCCCCGTCGCGGGTCTGCACGCCACCAAAAGCATCAGCGCCGGCAAGGACTGGGCCGGTACCCGGCTGGTCGCGCCCACCGCCGGCCGCAAGAGCTGACCTATTCAGGACCCGGCCGGGCTCAGCGCGTCGCAACCTCAGCGCGTCGCAACCTCAGCGGCGTCGCAACATCGATGCGACGCCGCCGGCCACCGTGTCCGACACCCGCCCGGACACCCGGCCCGCCCACCGGCCAGCCTGGCCAAGCGCCTGGATGCTCGCCTGCGCCGCGGACCCACCGGGCAACCCGGGCGCGGACTCCAGCGCGGGCAGCAGCCTGAGCAGGGCCGCCGGCCGGTGCACACGCAACCGACGCGTGGCGATCAGCTGCACCGCCAGAGCCCGACCGGACGCCGCTTCCAGGATGTCGGC
>JASBSH010000214.1 GCA_030149025.1 Actinomycetales bacterium
CGAGCGGGAGCCGATCACGCACGGGAGCCGTGGCGAGGCCATGCCGGCCCTGATATCAGCGAGGGCGAGCACGAGGTGACCCTGCACGAGGTGACCCTGCACGAGGAGGTGCCGGTCGTCAGCACGGGGGCACGACCCAAGGAGCGTGTGCACCTGGAGACCGAGGAGGCCAGCGAGCAGGAGCAGGTGGGCGCTGACGTGCGCAAGGAGCACGTCGACGTCGACAGCAGCGAGACCGATCGTGTCTAGCTAGGACCACGCTTCAGAACCAGGAGGGCCCTTCCCGGGGGCGCACCGCGCATCCCTTCCACCCGGGAGGGCTCTCCGTCATCTCGCGTCCGGTTCCGAGCGGATCGCCCCTCGATCCCGCCGAATGCCCTTGCGTTGGTTACCGGCGAGTAGCATGATGGTGTTACTGACAGGTAACTCTGCGATCCAGCGCGAAGGGCGGGCACCGTGGGCCACTACAAGCCGAACCTCAGGGACATCGAGTTCAACCTGTTCGAGCTGCTCGAGCGTCAGGAGGTGCTGGGCACCGGTCCCTACGCCGACGTCGACCCCGACACTGCTCGAGAAATGCTGCACGAGGTCGCGCGGCTCGCGGAGAACGAGCTCGCCGAGTCCCTCCTGGACTCCGATCGCAACCCGCCCGTCTACGACCCGAAGACCTATGAGGCGAAGCTGCCGGAGTCGTTCCGCAAGAGCTACCAGGCCTACGTGGACGCCGAGTGGTGGCGCACCGACGTGCCCGCCGAGCTCGGCGGAACCGTCATCCCGCCCTCCCTGCGCTGGGCGATCGCCGAGCTCGTGCTCGGCGCCAACCCCGCGGTGCACATGTACTCGGCGGGCTTCGCATTCGCCAACGTCCTGTACCGGCTCGGCACCGACGACCAGAAGCGTCTGGCCCAGTTGCTCGTCGACAACACGTGGGGCGCCACGATGGTCCTCACGGAACCGGACGCCGGCTCGGACGTCGGCGCCGGCCGCACGAAGGCGGTCCAGCAGGAGGACGGCACCTGGCACATTAGCGGAGTGAAGAGGTTCATCACCTCCGCCGAGGCCGACATCTACGACAACGTCGTCCACTTCGTGCTGGCCCGCCCCGAGGGCGCCGGGCCGGGCACCAAGGGCCTCAGCCTCTTCATCGTCCCGAAGTACCACGTGGACCTGACGACCGGCGCCCTCGGCGAGCGCAACGGCGCCTTCGTCACCAACGTCGAGCACAAGATGGGCCTCAAGGTCTCGACCACCTGCGAGGTCCGGTTCGGCGAGGTGGACGGGATCCCGGCCGTCGGCACCCTGCTCGGTGACGCGCACGACGGCATCGCCCAGATGTTCAAGATCATCGAGTTCGCCCGCATGATGGTCGGCACGAAGGCGATCGCCACTCTGTCGACCGGGTACCTCAACGCCCTCGAGTACGCCAAGGAGCGGGTGCAGGGCGCCGACCTGACGCAGGCGACCGACAAGACCGCCCCCCGGGTGACCATCACCCACCACCCCGACGTCCGCCGGTCGTTGATGCTGCAGAAGGCGTACGCCGAGGGCCTTCGCGCTCTCGTTCTGTACACGGCGGGCCAGCAGGACATCGTGGACACGGCTGCTGCCGGCCACGGCGGCCTGGAGAAGCCCGAGGCCGGGTCCGCCGCGGACATGGCGGCCCGCGTGAACGACCTGCTGCTGCCGATCGTCAAGGGGTGCGGGTCGGAGCGCGCGTGGGTGCTGCTGGGCACCGAGTCGCTGCAGACGTTCGGCGGCTCGGGGTTCCTCCAGGACTACCCCGTCGAGCAGTATGTCCGCGACGCCAAGATCGACACCCTGTACGAGGGCACGACGGCCATCCAGGGCCAGGACTTCTTCTTCCGCAAGATCGTCCGGGACAAGGGGCAGGCCCTGGGGCACGTGGCCGAGCAGATCCAGCACTTCGTCAAGGGCGCCGAGGGCGACGACGTGCTGACCCATGAGCGTGAGCTCCTGGGCAAGGCGCTCGAGGACGTGCAGGGCATCGTCGGGTTCATGGTGGGCCAGCTGATGGGGTCCGACCCGCGGACGGGCGGCGACGTCACGAACGTCTACAAGGTCGGCCAGAACACCACCCGCCTGCTGCTCGCTAGCGGTGACCTCGTGGTGGGCTGGCTGCTCCTGCGCCAGGCCGAGATCGCCGCGCGTCGACTCGCCGACGGCGGGCTGTCGGCCAAGGACGAGGCGTTCTACTCCGGCAAGGTCGCGGCCGCCAAGTTCTTCGCCCGCACCGTCCTGCCGAAGATCGCCGCCGAGCGGCAGATCGCCGAGGCGACGGACAACGAGCTGATGGAGCTCGACGAAGCAGCTTTCTGACGCACCGTCCCCGACAGCGCGTCCGCAACGTCCGCGCATGTGCCGGGCCTGACCAGCACATGTGCGGACGTTCTGCCTTTGCGTCTACGGTCGTGCCATGACCGGACGGATGCCGGCGGTGTATCTCAGCCATGGCGCACCGCCTCTCGCCGACGACCAGCGCTGGACGGCGGAGCTCGCCTCGTGGAGCGCTCAGCTTCCCAAGCCGGCGTCGATCCTGGTGGTGTCCGCGCACTGGGAGGAGGCGCCGCTGGCGATCGGCGCCACCCACACCGCGCCGCTGGTGTACGACTTCTGGGGTTTCCCCGAGCACTACTACGAGGTGACGTATCCCGCGCCTGGGGCACCCGAGCTGGCTGCCGACGTCCGCAAGCTCCTCTCCAGCCCCCAGCACCCGATCGCCGACGTGCCCGACCGCGGGCTGGACCACGGCGCGTACGTACCCCTCGTGGAGATGTACCCCGACGCCGACGTGCCGGTGCTGCAGATCTCGATGCCCACCCTCGATCCGGTGCAGCTGCTGCAGATCGGCCGGGCGCTGCGCCCGCTGCGGGACCGGGGCGTGCTGATCATGGGCAGCGGCTTCACCACCCACAACCTGCGGCAGATGAGCTGGGAGGGCGGACCGGACTCGCAGGCACCCACCTGGTCCGCCGAGTTCGACGCCTGGGCCCGCGAGGCGGTGGCCGAACGAGACATCGACGCGTTGCTCGACTTCCTCCACCGAGGGCCGGCCGCGCACGTCGCGCATCCACGGACGGAACACTTCGCGCCGCTGTTCGTCGCCCTCGGAGCGAGCCTGGACGACGAGGACGCCGGCCGGTCCGTCATCGACGGGTTCTGGTACGGCCTGTCGAAGCGTTCGTTCCAGTTCGGCTGACGACGACCGGCCCTCGGCCGGCCCGGTGACGTCTGGGACCTGCTCGACCGGGAGGTCAGCGACCGTTGCCGTGGCGGCCGTTCATGTGCTGCAGCAATAGCTGGAGGGCGTGCTGGGTCGTGTCGGCGAGCACGTGCTGGGGGTCACCGTCGTACCGCCGCAGCTCGGTGTACACGTGCTCACCACCGGACCCGAGCACCCCGAACCACACCGTGCCCGGCGGCTCGCCCTCCTCCTCCCCGGGGCCGCCCACGCCCGTGACCGCGACGGCGGCGCTCGCCCCCATGAGCCGCGCGACGCCGGTCGCCATCGCGTGGGCCGCCTGCTCCGACACGACCGGACCGACCGGCACGCCCAGCACCTCGTACTTGACCTGCTCTGCATAGGCGACGACACCGCCGCGAAACCACTCCGACGAGCTCGGCGCGGCACTCAGGTGGCTCGCGATCTTGCCGCCCGTGAGCGACTCGGCCGCCGCCACCTTGATGTTCTCCCGATGAGCCAGCTCCGCGATCTGCTCGGCGGTTGCTATGGCGGGCGCGATCAGCTCATCCGGTCGGTGCATGGGCATCATCCTGCCGGTCTCACTTCGCCTTCGCTCTCGGAGTTGGAGGCTGCGACGTAGCGCCACGGGGCGAGTTCATCGGAACTTCATCGCTCGCCGCTGTCTCGTTCCCGCCCGCCGAGCCTATTCTACGGATACCCCCTATGGGTAGTCGTCTAGATTGGGTTGATCATGGTTACCACCGCGTTCGCTGTCGAGGGGTTGACCTGCGGGTCGTGCCTGGCCGAGGTGCTGGAGCAGCTACGCGCTGTCGGCGGGGTCAGCGGGGCGGCCGTCGACCTTGTCGTCGGTGGTCCGTCGCCCGTGGTGGTCACCAGTGGCACCGCCGTGAGCGCCGGGCAGATCCGCGCAGCTGTCGAGCGGGCCGGCTTCATCCTGTCGGCTGAGGACGGGTGGGCCGGTCGCCACGACCACGCACCCGGGCAGCTGTTGGCCGCGCAGGTCAGGGAGCTGGACAGCAACGACGATCTTCTTCGAGGTGTGCGATGACCGGTTCGCCGACGAGCGCCCGGAGCTGGACAGGCCCTCCGGGCGCTCACCGGTGCCGCCACGGCCCCGGCGCTGGAGGGCGAGACGGTCGGCGCCGATGAACGGCGCCGATGCGCATGAGGTGACCGCCCGCCCGGCCGGCCGCCTAGGCGCCGTGCGGCGGTTCGTCGCCACCGAGCACGCCGGCGCCGTGCTCATGCTGGTCGCGACGCTGGCCGCGCTGGGCTGGGCGAACTCGCCGTGGGGGCGGTCCTACGAGGCGGTGTGGTCCACCCACCTCGGCATCCATCTCGGTTCCGGCGAGCTGACTTTGCAGCTGCGTGAGTGGGTCAACCAGGGCCTGATGGCGTTGTTCTTCCTCGTCGCCGGTCTGGAGATCCGCCGCGAGTTCGACATGGGCGAGCTGCGCGAACGCCGGCGGGTTGCCACCCCGGTCCTGGCCGCCCTCGGCGGGATGGTCGTGCCCGTCCTTCTCTATCTGGCACTGAACGCCGGCCGCCCTACCGCGGTCGGCTGGGGCATCGTGATGGGCACCGATACCGCCTTCGCCCTGGGCGTGCTGGCCCTGACCCGCGGCGCCTCGGCGCGGGTGCGGACCTTCCTGCTCACCGTCGTCGTCGTCGACGACGCCGTCGCCCTGACCGTCGTCGCACTGGCCTACAGCCAGGACCTGTCCTGGCCGGCGCTGCTGGCAGCCGTCGCCCTGTACGGACTCGTCCTGGCGCTGCGCGCGCTCAAGGTCCGAGCCGGATGGCCGTACCTCTTCCTCGGCACCGGGGTCTGGGCGATGACCCTCGCCGCCGGCGTGCACCCCACCGTCGCCGGCGTCGCCCTCGGTTTGGTGGCCACCGCTTACCCGCCCCGGCGGGAGGGTCTGCGCCGCGCCGGGACCCGCTGGCGCACGTTCCGCATGAACCCCACACCGGCGCTGGCCCGGCGCACCAGCCGCTCGGTGACCGACTCCCTGTCCCCGAACGAGCGCTACCAGCACCTGTTCCACCCGTGGACCAGCTACCTCATCGTCCCGCTCTTCGCCCTGGCCAACGCCGGCGTCACCCTGGACGCGCAGACCCTGAGCGGGGCGCTGACCTCCCCGATCACCATCGGGATCGTCCTGGGCCTGGTCGTGGGCAAGACGGTCGGGATCCTGGGCACCACGTGGGCGGCCTCCCGGATCGGCGGCCTCCCGCTGCCCCTGCCCTGGGCCCAGCTGATCGGGGCCTCGGCCCTGGGCGGGATCGGGTTCACCGTCTCCCTGCTCATCGCCGACACCTCCTTCACCGGCCCCGCCCTGTCCCAGGCCAAGGTCGGCGTCCTGGCCGCCTCGGTCCTGGCCGCCGTGCTCTCCTGGACCACCTTCGCCGCCGTGGCGCGGCTGCCGGCGCGGCTGCGCACCGCCGGGGCGGACCGGCTCGCGCCGCCCCTGACCGACCTGGCCGACCCCGTCGACCCCGACGTCGACCACGTCCTCGGCTACCCAGACGCCCCGGTGACCCTCGTGTGGTACGGCGACGCCCAGTGCCCCCACTGCCGCGCCGCGCACGCCGTCGTCAGGCAACTGCGCCGGGTCTTCGGGGAGGATCTGGCCGTGGTCTACCGCCACCTACCCCTGCACGAGATCCACCCCCACGCGCAGCTCGCCGCCGAGGCGACCGAGGCCGCTGCGGCCCAGGGACAGTTCTGGCCGATGCTCACCACCATCTACGCCCACCAACAGGCGCTCACCGCCGCGGACCTGACCACCTACGCCGCAGCCTTGGGCCTCGACGTCGAGACCTTCACCGCCGATCTCGAGGACCGCCGCCACGCCCTGCGCGTCGAGCGCGACGCCGACAGCGCCGACACCTCCGGCGCCACGGGCACCCCCACCTTCTACGTCAACGACCGCCGCTACACCGGGCGGCACGACGTGCCGGCCATGGCCGCCGAAATCCGCCGCACCCTCCAGATCCAGCGGCTACGCCGGAAGGCCACGACGACCGTCGGCTCAACGCCCGCCGCCACCCTGCACTGAGCCCAAGCTGAGCCCGCGCTGAGCCGGACGTGCCCATGGGAGGCGTGAATCGAGCGATCCGAGCCGCGGCCACCGGTCCCTGGGCGCTCACACCACGTGTCGCCTCTCGCTCGTGACGGTGCCGAGGGCCTCACGGTGCTGGGGGAGGAGGGTTCCCGGTCTCGCGCCGCTCCACGTACTCGGTGTGACTGGTGTTGCTGCGCTGCGCGTTCATGACGAGCGCGAGCAGGATCGCGAGGGCGCCTGCCCCCATGGAGATGTACCCGATGACGGTCAGGTCGACCGCGCTGAAGCTGTCGCGCACGCCGAAGGCGAGGATGCCGCCGACCACGAGCAGGAAGATGCCTGCACCGATACCCATGTCGTCCCTCTCCTCGGGCCCAGGGTTCCAGGCCGTTGCCGCGATTGTCGGCGATCATGGTTCGTGCCGCATCCCGAGCACGAGCGGGTAGCCCGGCCGGGTCAGACGCCCCGCAGGTCCAGATGCAGGTGCGTGGCGCCGTCCCCGTCCGGCCCCTCGGAATGGCTCCGCACGCGCACCGGGATGCCCCAGTCCTGCTGGTACAGGTGGCAGGCCGCGTGCTCGGGCACCTCACCGGTGTCGGGGTCCCCGTCGCAGGCCGCAGCCTGCACGCTGACGTGCAGGACGCCGTCCCCCTCCTCGAGCTCGAGCTGCCGGGTGAGCCCGGTCGCCGAGCCGGCGCCCGCGCGAAGGAGGGTCGGTGGCGTCGCGGACACCACCAGCCGCGTGGGGTCCCCCCACCGGTCGTCGAGCTTCTGACCGCTCGGGGGCACGAAAGCGACCTCCAGCTGGACGACGCCACGCACGAGATCTGTCGGCGGGCGTTGCGTGCGCATCGCCCCGCCCTGAACGCGTTGCGCGGCAGGCGGAATGGGGACTCGGACCAGCCGGTGAGCGGTCGACTCGACGACGACCATGGCGCTCGGGTCCGCGGGGTCGACGATCACGTCGGAGGGCTCGCCGAGGCCGGTCATGAGGGTGGTGACCTCGCCGCTGGCGCGGTCGTAGCGGCGGATGGCGCCGTTGTAGGTGTCGGCGATCGCGATGGACCCGTCGGGCAGCTCACCGAGGCCCAAAGGGTGCTGCAGGCGCGCGTCCGCGGCCGGACCGTCCACGTGGCCGAAGTCGAAGAGCCCCGTGCCGATCACGGTGTCGATGCGGGAGGGTCCGTCCGGCTCGGGGGACATGCGGCGCAGGGAGGAGGTCTCGCTGTCGACGAACCACAGGGTCTCGTCGGAGGCCCGGAGCAGTCCGGAGGTCTGGGCGAGCGTCGCCTCCTCGACCGCACCGTCGCGCAGGCCCTCCTCGGTGGTCCCGGCGAGAACGGCGATCACACCATCGGACGGGTTGCGGGCGGGGACGAACGTCCAGAGCTGGTGGACGCCGGCCATCGCCACGACGACGGCGCCCTCACGGTCGCCACCGTTGCCGGGCAACCAGACAACGTCCCATGGCGTGGACAGCGGCTGCTCGAGGGCCGGCCCACCCGCGTGCCGGGTCCGCAGCTGCTCCCCCGTGCCGGCGACCGTGGTCACGTGACCGTCGCGCAGGCGAACCCCGCGCAGGCAGTGGTTGACCGAGTCCGCGACCACCACGTCGTAGCCGACCTCGACGGCGACGGCCTCGGGCAGGACAGCGAGCCCCTGGGGCTCGGAGAACGCCGCGGTGTTCGGGTCGCCGTCGGCGAGACCCCTTGTGCCCGAGCCGATCCTGCGCCGCTCGGTGGTGAGATCGGGCTCCAGCTCGACGATCTGGTGGTGTGACGTGTCGCTGACGAGGAACCCACCGTCCGGCAGCGCGACGACCTTGCCGGGGAAGCGGAGCGCCGTCTCGTCCTCGGCGGGCGGGACGTAGACGGGGCCACCGCGGCGGAGCGTGCCCTTCGCCTCGTGCTCGGCGACCAGCTCGGTGAGCAGCGTGCGCAGCCCGTGTGCGTGGCCCTCGCCGGACAGCTGGGCGACGACGTAGCCCTCGGGGTCGATCAGGACGAGGGTCGGCCAGGCGCGGGCGCCGTAGGCGGACCAGGTGCCGAGGTGCGGGTCGTCCAGGACGGGATGGTTGACCTCGTACCGCTCGACGGCTGCTCGCAGGGCGACCGGGTCGGCTTCGTGCTCGAACTTCGGCGAGTGCACGCCGACCGTGATGAGCACGTCGTCGAACTCCTCCTCCAGCGGTCGGAGCTCGTCGAGGACGTGCAGGCAGTTGACGCAGCAGAAGGTCCAGAAGTCCAGGAGGACGAATCGTCCGTGCAGGTCGGCGAGGCGCAAGGCCTTGCCTCCCGTGTTGAGCCAGCCGCGCCCGGTCAGCTCCGGTGCGCGGACCCGTGCCTGCCGCAGCGTCTCAGTCACACCTCAACGATATGTGGGGACCGCCGTCCGCTGCGTAGGGGTCTCACCACTCAACCTCGTGATCATGCAACTCTGCACGGACTTATCCCCAAGTCGTGATCATGCAGTTCTGCACGGACTCACCCAGCTCGGTGATCATGCAACTCTGCCCGCGCGCTCCATCCCCCTTGCTCGTGATCATGCAACTCTGCACGCCCGCACCCCCGAGAGTCGTGATCATGCGGTTCTGCACGCCCGCCTGCAGCGCGACCGCCTGTGGATGGCGGACCCGCAGAACCACGCTGCTGGGGCATCGTCGCTTGATGATCACTGCACCCATCACTGCGGCGGAGCTCGACACCTTGCCCCTCACGCGCCGCCAGCTCACCGAGTTGGTGGAAGCCGGTGAGGTAGTACGACCGTTCAGAGGCGTCTACATCCCGGCTGAGCAGGCAGAGGACGTTGCCGTCCGGGCGGCGGCCCTCGCACCACTCCTGCCGAAAGGGGCGGCGGTCGCACGGTCAGCGGCCGCCTGGCTTCACGGATTCGACGTCAGGGCCCCTGGTGCCCATACCGAGCCACCACCACTCGAGGTCGTTGTCCCGACCGGCTTCGTCCCTCCCCGCCGCGCGGGCCTGCGGGCATACGCCGCCGCGCTACCGGACGGCGACGTCGTCGATCTGGACGGTGTCCTCGTCACCAGCCTTCACCGCACCGCGCTCGACATCGCCCGTTACATCGCGCCCTACATGGCGCTGGCTGGGCTCGATGCGATGGCACGTGCCGGTCGCATCGATACCGCTGAGCTGACGGAACATTTGGACCTTTGGAAGGGCGAGCGGTACGTGGCGAGGGCGCGTCGCTTGATCTCGCTCTGTAACCCGCTCAGTGAGTCGGCAGGCGAGTCATGGACGCGGCTCAGGGTTGCGGATGCGGGCTTTCCGACGCCTGAGCTACAGATCTGGGTTCCCGAGGAGGCGGACGGCGTCTACCGCCTCGACATGGGTTGGCGAAAGCGTCGAATAGGCGTCGAGTACGACGGCGAGGAGTTCCACGGATCGCCTGAGCAGTTCATCCATGACATACGGCGACGGGAACGCCTACTGCACGAGTTCGGTTGGCACGTCATCGGTGTTCACCGCGGCGACGTGCTGGGCCGCTCGCTTGCGTTCGAACGGGGCGTAGGCGAGCTGCTCGGCATTGCGCCGCGAATCACCCGCCGGCTCTGGTGACAAGTGCACAACTGCATGAGCAGGAGCGGGTTTGGTGCACAACTGCATGATCACGCAGTGAGAGGGAGCACCGCGCGCGGACGCGCGTGCACAACTGCATGATCACGATGTGGGTGGGTTCACAGCAGGTCGGGCTGCTGCCACTGTTCACCGAGCACGTGCTGAGCGAGGAACGCGAGGACCGTCGAGTACCAGACCTTGGCATGGCCCGGCGTGAGGACCCAGTGGTTCTCGTCGGGGAAGTACAGGAACTTGTGGTCGGTCTTACCCGACGGGTCCTTCGACCGGGACACCAGGTCGTACCAGAGCCGCAGGCCCTCGCCGATCGGCACGCGGTAGTCCTTGTCGCCGTGGACGACGAGCATCGGCGTGACGATCCGGTCGGCGTGCAGGTGCGGCGAGTTCTCCCGCGCCATCTCGGGCGTCATCTCCCGCTGCCAGTAGTACGCGGCGTCGGTGGTCGGCCCGAACTGGTCCAGGGCCCACAGCGACGCATGGGTGACGATCGCCTTGAACCGGTCGGTGTGCCCGGCGACCCAGTTCGCCATGTAGCCGCCGAACGACCCGCCCATGGCAGCGGTGCGCGAGGCGTCGATGTCGTCCCGTGCCTCCGCCGCGTCGGTGATCGCCATCAGGTCGGTGTACGGTGCCGAACCCCATGCGCCCCAGCCCCTTTGGACGAACTCCTGCCCGTAGCCGGTCGACAGCGCCGGGTCCGGCAGCAGGACCGCGTACCCGCGCGCCACCATGACCCACGGGTTCCACCGCCAGGACCAGGCGTTCCAGCTCGACAGCGGACCGCCGTGGATCCACAGCAACAGCGGCGCCGGCGCCGAGGCAGAAGCACCGGACGGCA
>JASBSH010000216.1 GCA_030149025.1 Actinomycetales bacterium
GAGGCGCAGCAGGCCTGGGGGACGCCGGATGCTCGGGTGCCGGCTGCTCGGACGCCGGCTGCTCGGGTGCCGGAGCCGGACCGGAGCGGGCCGGAGCTGCGGCCGGCCTCGCGGGACCTGGCACCGGGCCTGCCGGCTGCGCGCCGGGGCTCGGTGCCGTCGGCTGACCCGTCGGGCCCGCCGGGCTGGCCGGCTGAGCAGCCGGACCAGGGGTCGGCCCGGTGCCCGGCCGAGTGGTGGGCTCGGTGAACGAGGGCGTGACAGCTGCGGTGCCGTCGGCGCTCTCGGTCGCCGGCGCCGGCTGCTCGGCCGCCTTCTTCGTCGTCTTCTTGGCCGCCGCCTTCGTGGTGGCTGCCTTGCCGTCAGCCCTGCCGTCAGCAGCGCCGCCCGTCTTGGCGGGAGCCGCGGCGGCGAACGCGTCTTTCAGCTTGCGGACGACGGGCGCTTCGATGGTCGACGATGCCGACCGGACGAACTCGCCCAACTCCTCGAGCTTGGCCATGGCGACCTTGCTCGTGATTCCAAGCTCTTTGGCGAGCTCGTAGACCCGGACCTTGGCCACATCTCTCCTGTCTCGGTCCGGGCCCTGGAGACAGGCGCGGACCGTCTAGTGGTGGGGGGTGCTCATCGCTGGGAGCTCATCGGGTACCCATCTGATGCTGACCCGCTTCCGTTCTCGACGGTGTTCTGGACATCACGGTGTTCCAAACATCTGCCACCGACGAACTGCCGGCGGCACTCACGACGCCTGCTCGAGGTGCTCGCGGATCGGCCGCACGTCCACCGCACCCTGCACCCGCAGGGCCCGGCCGAACGCCCGGCGTCGAACCGCAAGGTCGAGGCACCCGAGGTCGCGGTGCAGCCAGGCACCACGGCCGGGGAGCCGACGACGAGGGTCCGGGACCAGTACCGCGACACCCGCGTCCGTGACGTCGAAGTCGACGTCCGGACCCGACGCGGCGTCGGCCCGGGCCACCACCACTCGCAGCAGCCGTGACCAGTCGGAACGTTGCCGGCATCCCACGCATGTCCTCACGGCAGGCGGAAGGGGCCGGCTCGCCCGGTCGGTCGTAGTCAGTCTAGCGTCCCGGACGGGCGTCGATGTTCCCGGCGGCGCCCGAGTCGTGGCCCGGATCCGCGGCGGACCCGGCCGCGGTGTCGGGCCTGATGTCGATGCGCCAGCCGGTGAGCTTGGCCGCCAGCCGGGCGTTCTGCCCCTCCTTGCCGATGGCCAGGGACAGCTGGTAGTCGGGGACGACGACCCGCGCGGCCCGGGCAACCCGGTCCACCACCTCGACGCTGGACACCCGTGCCGGGGACAGCGCCTGGGCGATGAAGGCTGCCGGGTCGTCGACGTAGTCGACGATGTCGATCTTCTCGCCGGCGAGCTCGGTCATGACGGCGCGGACGCGCTGTCCCATGGGGCCGATGCAGGCGCCCTTGGCGTTCACGCCGGGTTTCGTCGAGCGCACGGCGACCTTGGTCCGGTGCCCCGCCTCACGTGCGAGCGCCACGATCTCGACCGTGCCGTCGGCGACCTCCGGGACCTCCAGGGCGAACAGCTTGCGCACCAGGTTGGGGTGGGTGCGGGACAGGGTGATGGACGGCCCCTTGAGCCCGCGCCGGACGCCGACGACGTAGGCGCGAAGGCGGGTGCCGTGGTCATACCGCTCCCCCGGGACCTGCTCCTGCGGTGGCAGCACCGCCTCCACCGAGCCGAGGTCGACGTGGACCATCCGCCGGTCGGGTCCCTGCTGCACCACGCCGGAGACGATGTCGCCCTCCCGGCCGCGGAACTCACCGAGCACCTGCTCGTCCTCGACGTCGCGCAGTCGCTGCAGGATGACCTGCTTGGCGGTGGTGGCCGCGATGCGCCCGAAGCCCGACGGGGTGTCGTCCCACTCCCGCAGGACCTCGCCCTCGTCGTTCGTCTCCGCTGCGTAGACCGTCACGTGCCCGGACTTGCGGTCCAGCTCCACGCGGGCGCGCGGCTGTGCGCCCTCGGTGCGCTGGTAGGCGACCAGCAGCGCCGCCTCGATGGCCTGCACCAGCACCTCGAACGGGACGTCCTTCTCCCGCTCGAGCATCCGGAGCGCGGTGAGGTCGATGTCCACGTCAGGCCTCCTGCTCGTCCGGTCGGTTGAACTCCACCTCGACACGGCCGCGGCCGAGCCGGTCCCAGCCCAGCAGGCGGCCGGCACCGTCGGTGTCCATCAGCACGCCGTCGTCGTCGACCGAGCGGACCCTGCCGGTGATCTCGGTTGCCGGCTCGTCACCGCCGGCTGTCACCGCCACCGTCACCAGCCGACCGCGGGCGCGCGACCAGTGACGGCGCTGTGTGAGCGGCCGGTCCACCCCCGGGGAGGTCACCTCGAGCACGTAGGGGGACTCACCGAGCGCGTCGCTGGCGTCGAGCGCCTCCGCCACGACCCGGGACACCTCCGCGACGGCGTCCAGGTCGACTGCGCCGGTGGCGTCGTCCGGCAGGTCGACCACGACCCGCACGACCCGCCTGCGCCCGGCCGGGGTGACTGCGACGTCCTCGAGCACCAGGCCGGCGTCCGTGACGACGGGGGCCAGCAGGTCGCTGAGACGTTCCGACACGGGCGGAGCCACGGTGTCCTCCTGACGACTTGGCGTGCCTACTCGGCTGTGCTGTTGTCTGACCGACGTTGCACTGGTTCGTTCGCTGCACTGATCGGTTCGCTGTGCGGCAACCTTATCCAGTCCCCGGTGCCCCGAATGCCGTCGAGTCGCATCGAGCCGGATGCAGCGGAAGCGGTAACCGAGCACTCGCACCCGCCGTGACAGGATCGCCACCATGGATCTGTCGCGGCGTGCCGTGCTGCGCCGGGCCGCCGTTGGCACCGGAGCCCTGCTCGGGGCCGGCGTGCTCAGCGGCTGCGGGCTGGACGTTCGCGACATCAGGTGGGACGACGACACGCCGGTCGCGACTCCGACCGCCGGTCCCGACGAGCTCGCCAGACGACGGGCGGCGGCCACGGCGCAGTCGCTGCTCGTCGCGTGCGCCACGGCAGCAACCGCCCGACCGGACCTGCAGGTGCTGCTCACCGACCTTCGCACGCAGCACTCCCAGCACCTGGTGGCCCTGGGGGTCAAGCCGCAGCAGACGCCGCAGCCTTCCGCCTCAGCGACGCCCACCGGGTCGCCCGCGCCGGTCAGCCCCGGCACGTCGGCGACCCCTGGCTCGGACCCGGTCGGCGAGCTGGTGGCCCGGCACACCGCCGGTGCGTCCGAGGCGATGACCGACACCGGGACGACGTCAGGTGCGCTCGCGGTTCTGCTCGCCCAGGTGGCCGCGGCCCGCGCCGTCCAGGCCCGGCAGATCGCCGCGGCCCTGCGCGCCCCGGTCCCGCCGGACCCCGCGCCAACGACCGCGCCGGCTCCGGCCGCGACCAGTGCTGCCGCCCCCGCTGTGGGGCAGAGGGGCGCCGATCCGTCGGGAACCGGCGCGTCGTCGTCCCCGCAGGACTCGTCCGCGACCGCGCCGGCCCCGGGCGACCAGGAGCGGGCGGCGTTGGCGGAGGCGATCGACGGTGAGCACGCGGCCGTGTACGGCTACGGGGTGCTGGCGACGAGGCTCCGGGGCGCCGAGCGCGGCCGGGCCCTGGCCGACCTGGCCACCCACCGGCGAATCGCCGACCAGCTGACCGGCCTGTTCGAGTCCTCCGGCGGGAAGCCTCCGGCAGCGGCACCGGCGTACCGGCTGCCCGGCCCGGTGACGAACGCGGTGCAGGCAAGGGCGACCGCGGCGCGCCTGGAGTCCGCGCTGGCGGTGACCGACGCGGCGCTCGTCGGCAACACCAGCGGGGAGCTCCGGGCGGTCGCGGTCGACCTCGTGCTGCAACGGGCGCTGGCTGCGTACTCCTGGGGAGCGGCGCCGACGGCGTTCCCGGGACGCGCCTGACCGGGGGCTCAGTCACCGGTAAACACGTCGCCGGTGACCACCTGGTAGCCGAGACGCAGCACGAGCGCGGTCACGACGACGAGGAAGACCGCGCGCACGAAGCCGCTGCCCTTGGCCACGGCCGTGCGGGCGCCGATGTACCCCCCGAGCAGGTTGGCGCCGCCCATGGCGAGCCCGAGACCCCACAGCGGCGCACCGTGCGGGATGAAGACCGCGAGCGCCCCGAGATTGGTGGCGAAGTTGACGATCTTCGCCTTGGCGCTCGCCTCGAGGAACGCGTACCCCAGCAGCCCGACGAGGGTGAACACGAGGAAGCTGCCCGTGCCCGGGCCGAGGATGCCGTCGTAGAAGCCGATGGCCAGCCCGGCTCCCCCGGCCGCGACCAGGTGCCGGTGCCCGTGCCAGCGCAAGGCGGTGGCCTCACCGAGGGCCGGGCGCAGCAGCGTGTAGACGAGGACGATGAGCAGGGCGACCACGATCACCGGCCGGAACACGGCCGCCGGCAGCAGGGACGCCGACAGGGCGCCCGCGGCGGCGCCCCCGCCGGCGAGGACGGCCATGGGGACGGCGGTGCGCAGGTCCGGTCTCACCCTGCGGTAGTAGGTCACCGAGCTCGTGGCGGTCCCGCAGATGCTGCCCACCTTGTTGGTCGCCAGCGCCTGGATGGGCGTGATGCCGGGCACGAGCAGCAGGGCGGGGAGCTGGATCAGTCCCCCGCCGCCGACGACGGCGTCGACCCAGCCGGCGAGCAAACCGGCAAGCACCAGCAGCGCGATGGTGGTCGCGCCGAGTTCGAGCAGCCGCACGCGCTCAGCTGCGGCACAGTTCGACGAGGCGCTCGACCGCCTGGTCGACGGGCACGTCCGTGCGCTCGCCGCTCGCCCTGTCGCGGACCTCGACGATCCCGTCCGCCAGCCTCTTGCCCACCGTGAGGATCGTCGGCATACCGAGCAGCTCGGCGTCTTTGAACTTCACGCCCGGGGAGACCTTCGGCCGGTCGTCGTAGAGCACCGTCACACCGGCTTGCTCGAGTCGTCGGGCGATGTCCTCGGCGACGTCGAAGACCTGCTGGTCCTTGCCGGTGGCCACGACGTGCACGTCCGCGGGGCTGACCTCTGGCGGCCAGCACAGGCCGAGGTCGTCGTGGTTGTCCTCGGCGATGGCGGCGACGGCACGGCTGATCCCCACCCCGTAGGAACCCATGGTCACCGTGCGGAGCTTGCCGTTCTCGTCGAGCACCTGCAGGCCGAGCGCCTCGGCGTACTTGCGGCCGAGCTGGAAGATGTGGCCCATCTCGATCCCCCGGGCCGTGACCAGGGTGCCGTTCCCGTCCGGGCTGGGGTCGCCGTCCCTGATCTCCGCGGCCTGGATGGTGCCGTCGGGGGTGAAGTCGCGGCCGAGGACGAGGTCGACGACGTGGAAGCCGTGCTTGTCCGCGCCCGTCACCCACGCGCTGCCCTCGGCGATCGTCGGGTCCAGCAGGTAGCGGATGCCGCTGGCCTTCTTCTCGCCCAGCACCCCGGGGCCGATGTAGCCCTTGGCGAGCGCCGGGTGGCGCGCGAAGTCGGCCTCGTCAAACGATGCGATCTCTGCCGGGGCCACCTGCGCCTCGAGCCGCTTGAGGTCGACCTCGCGGTCACCCGGGACGCCGACGGCCAGCGGTTCGCGGGTGCCGTCGGGGTGGGCGAGGACGACGAGCACGTTCTTCAGCGTGTCCGCCGCGGTCCATTCGCGGCCGTCCTCGCGAGGCAGGTGCTCGTTGAGGTGGGCGACCAGCGTCTCGATGGTGGGGGTGTCGGGTGTGTCGACGACCCGGGCGGGCCCGACGTGGCTCGCGTCGAGGGGCTCCGCCTGGGGCACGTCCACGGCCTCGACGTTCGCCGCGTAGGTGCCCTCCGTGGAGCGGACGAAGGTGTCCTCCCCGAACGGTGAGACCGCGAGGAACTCCTCGGACCTGCTGCCGCCCATGGCCCCCGCCATGGCCTGGACGATCACGTAGTCGAAGCCGAGGCGGTCGAAGATGCGGACGTACGCGTCCCGGTGCCGCTGGTAGGAGCCGGCCAGCCCGGCATCGTCCACGTCGAAGGAGTAGGAGTCCTTCATGACGAACTCGCGTCCCCGCAGCAGGCCGGCGCGGGGCCGTGCCTCGTCGCGGTACTTCGTCTGGATCTGGTACAGCGTGAGCGGCAGGTCCTTGTAGGACGAGTACATGTCCTTGACCGTGAGAGTGAACATCTCCTCGTGCGTCGGTCCGAGGAGGTAGTGCGCGTCCCTGCGGTCCTGCAGCCGGAAGATGTTGTCGCCGTAGTCCTCCCAGCGGCCGGTCGCCTCGTAGGGCTCCTTGGGCAGCAACGCGGGGAACAGCAGCTCCTGCCCGCCGATGGCGTCCATCTCCTCGCGGACGACGCGCTCGACGTTGCGAAGCACCCTCAGCCCCAACGGCAACCAGGTGTAGATACCGGGGGCGGCACGGCGGATGTAGCCGGCGCGGACGAGCAGCCGGTGGCTCGGCAGCTCGGCGTCCGCCGGGTCCTCTCGCAGGGTCCGCAGGAACAGCGAGGACATCCGCAGGATCATGCGGACGAGAGTAGCCACGCGTCCCGAAGCGCTGTCCCGCGGTCCGGGAGCACCCGGTGACAGGATGACCCCGTGCTGCGCTCGCCGGTCCGGGTCCTTGACGACGGGGACGCCGATGAGCTGTTGGCCCTGTGCAACCGCGACGCCGTCACGAACGTGTTCGTCGCCGGCAGGGTCGCCCAGGTGGGGCTGAACCCGCGGCGGCTGGGCGGTCAGGTCTGGGGCTACTACCAGCGCGGGAGGCTGGTGTCCGCCTGCTGGTCCGGTGCCAACCTCGTGCCCATCGAGGTGGTGCCGGAGGCGGTGGAGCCGCTGGCGGGACGGGCCCGGCGACACGGACGCCGCTGCTCCTCGATCGTCGGCCGCGCCGACTCGGTCCTGGCCCTGTGGGAGCGGCTGGAGCCGTACTGGGGCAAGGCCCGGGAGGTCCGGGCGAACCAGCCGCTGATGATGATCGACCACGACCCGGCGGTGCCGCCGGACCCGTTGGTGCGCAGGACGACGCGCGCGGACTTCGAGGTGCTGGTGCCCGCCTGCATCGCCATGTTCACGGAGGAGGTCGGGTACTCCCCTGTCGCGGGCGACGGGGGAGCGATGTACCGCCAGAGGGTCGCCGAGCTGGTGGACAGCGGCAGGTCCTACGCACGGATCGACGACGAGGGTGGCGTCCGGCGGGTGGTCTTCAAGGCGGAACTGGGGGCCGTGAGCGACCGTGTGGTGCAGGTGCAGGGCGTGTGGGTGGACCCCGCTCTGCGCGGCAAGGGGCTCGCCGCACGCGGGATGGCGAGCGTCGTCCGGTTGGCCAGGGCCGAGCGCCCCGTGACCGTGAGCCTGTACGTGAACGACTTCAACCACCGAGCGGTGGCTGCCTACCGGCGGGCGGGGTTCCGCACCGTCGGCACGTTCGCGACGGTCCTGTTCTAGCGCGATGACCCAACCCGGCGGTGATCATGGGTCCCGCCACCCAGCCAGCCCCCACCAAGTGCGTGATCATGGAATCCCGCCACCCGGCCAGCCCCCACCAAGCGCGTGATCATGGGATCCCGCCACCTCGCGGGCCCCCGCACCACGCGCGTGATCATGGGAGCCCGCCACCTCGCGGGTGACCGCTACCCGACGGTGACGGTCGGCGCGCCGCCCTCCACGCCCTCGCCGCTCTCCTCCGCGATGCGCATCGCCTCTTCGATCAGCGTCTCGACGATCTTGGACTCGGGCACTGTCTTGATGACCTCGCCCTTGACGAAGATCTGCCCCTTGCCGTGGCCGGAGGCGACACCCAGGTCCGCCTCCCGCGCCTCGCCGGGCCCGTTGACGACGCAGCCCATGACGGCGACCCGCAGCGGTACCTCCATGCCCTCGAGCCCGGCGGTGACCTCTTCGGCGAGCTTGTAGACGTCCACCTGCGCGCGGCCGCACGACGGGCACGACACGATCTCGAGCTTGCGGGGCCGCAGGTTGAGCGACTGCAGGATCTGGATGCCGACCTTGACCTCCTCCACCGGAGGGGCGGAGAGCGACACCCGGATCGTGTCCCCGATGCCCTTGCTGAGCAGCGCCCCGAACGCCGTCGCCGACTTGATCGTCCCCTGGAAGGCGGGGCCGGCCTCGGTCACGCCGAGGTGCAGCGGCCAGTCGCCCCGCTCGGCGAGCATCTCGTAGGCGCGCACCATCACCACCGGGTCCCGCGCCACGAGGGCCGTCATCGCCTCGAGGTCGGAGGGGCCGAGCAGCCGCAGTCCGTGCTGGGTCCGGAGCACGGGGTGAGCCTACGCGAACCCGAGGCCGGTGCAGGAGGGCCGAACCGGGCGGTTTCCGCCGGCGTGGCGCGCTCAGCCGACGGTGACCGAGGGGCCGGTGCCGCCGTCGACCGGCTCACCCATCTCCTCGGCGATGCGCATGGCCTCCTCGATGAGGGTCTCGACGATCTTCGCCTCGGGGACGGTCTTGATCACCTCGCCCTTGACGAAGATCTGGCCCTTGCCGTTGCCGGAGGCCACTCCGAGATCGGCCTCGCGCGCCTCGCCCGGGCCGTTGACCACGCACCCCATCACCGCGACCCGCAGCGGCACCTCGAGCCCGTCGAGTCCGGCGGTGACCTCGTCGGCGAGCTTGTAGACGTCGACCTGGGCCCGTCCGCACGACGGGCAGGAGACGATCTCGAGCCGACGCGGCCGCAGGTTCAGCGACTCCAGGATCTGCTGCCCGACCTTGACCTCCTCCACCGGCGGGGCGGAGAGCGAGACCCGGATCGTGT
>JASBSH010000217.1 GCA_030149025.1 Actinomycetales bacterium
GCAGCGGTGCGTACAAGGCGTCCAGCGGGTGCCACGCGTCGGGGACGTCGCCGACCGGCACGTCGGGCACCCAGCCGGCCGGGTCGCCGTCCGGCAACCTGTCGTGGGGCACGAACCGGAGCGGTCCCCAGCGCTCCGCGACCTCGAACTCGCGGTCGTAGGCGTCGGCGGGTCTCCGCTGGCCGAGCAACGCGGCGCGCGCACCCTCGTCACCCGCGACTGCAAGGGTCTCGAAGGTCCCGTCGACGTGCAGGTAGCTGACCGCCGCCACGTCGAACCCGACGACCTGGACGACGCCCTCGACGATCGACTGCAGCGTCTCGTGCAAGGTCCGGCAGCCGTTGAGCCGCGCGATCAGGTTCTGCAGACGTCGCAGCTCGGGCAGGCCCACCGTCCGCTCGCTCGGGGCAACGCCGTTGTCGGCACGCTGCCTCGCCACCGAGCTGGCCATGCCCCTGCCCCCTCCGCGGACACCCGGTGTGCCCGGTTCGTCGCCCTTCCTCAACGGCTATATCGGCCGGGAAGGGGCAGGCTTGACCCCACCGGTCAGGTGACGGATCCGCTCAGCCGCCACTCAGCCGGCTTTGCGCCGGCGTGGGGCACGGGGCAGGCCGGTGTCGTGGACGACCTCGAGCAGCTCGGCGAGCGCGACCCGGCGATCGCCGAGCTGCCAACAGCGCCACTCGCAGTCGGTGCAGCGACGCAGCTCCGCTCGTTCACCACTGTTCAGCCTGAAGGCCATCGCCTGCAGGCCGCGTCGTCCGCAGCTGGGACAGGTGGCGGACACGCGTCCCTGTCCCAACGGGGTCATCTGGGGACTTCTCCTGCGCTGAGGCAGCCGGTCCCCCGGCACGTCATGGTGTTGGCTCACTTCTTGCCCCCCTCGGGCGTTCCGGCCCCCGGCGCCGATCCACCATGACGCACCGTCATCGATCTGTCTACCGACAGTGACCGCGGTGCCTCAGGCCGTGGCCCGGGCGGCCCTGCGCACCGAGCCGCTCGTCTGACCCGGTACACGGTGAACGAGCGTCAGAGCTCGTTTCGATCAGAGCACCTTCGAGAGGAAGGCCTGGGTCCGCTTATGCTGAGGGTTGGTGAGCACGTCCCGTGGGTGCCCGAACTCGACCACGACGCCGCCGTCCATGAACACCAGGGCGTCACCGACCTCGCGGGCGAACCCCATCTCATGAGTGACGACGATCATCGTCATCCCCTCGTCGGCGAGCTGACGCATCACGTCCAGCACCTCGCCGACGAGCTCCGGGTCGAGCGCCGACGTGGGCTCGTCGAACAGCATCAGCTTGGGCTTCATGGCGAGCGCTCGGGCGATAGCCACCCGCTGCTGCTGCCCGCCGGACAGCTGGTTCGGGTAGGCACCACGCTTGTCGGCGAGACCGACACGCTCGAGAAGGGCCACCCCGCGTTCGCGTGCGGACCGCTTGGACTCCCGCTTGACCCGGAGCGGGGCTTCCATGACGTTCTCCAGGGCCGTCATGTGCGGGAAGAGATTGAAGCGCTGGAAGACCATGCCGATCTCCTCACGCTTCGCGGCGACCTCGCGGTCCTTCAGCTCGTAGAGCCGGTCGCCCTTCTGCCGGTACCCGACCAGCTCGCCGTCGACCATGAGCCGGCCGCCGTCGACCTTCTCGAGATGGTTGATGCAGCGCAGGAACGTGGACTTGCCCGACCCCGACGGGCCCACCAGACAGCACACCTCGCGCGGTGCGACCTCTAGGTCGATGCCCTTCAGCACGTCCAGCGACCCGAAGTTCTTGTGGACGTTCTCGGCCTTCACCATGGGCACAGTCGTCGCAGCACCGGCGCTGCCGTCCTGCGTGGCTGAGCCGAGCGCACTCGCTGGCGCGCTCATCGGATCCCTCCCTTCGGGTCGGTTGTGGCGGGGGACGGCGGCTTGGCGTGGAACGTCGTGAGGTTGCGAAGCAGCCGGCGGCTGAGGCTCGTCGGGGCGTTACGGGTGGAGCCACGCGAGTACCTGCGCTCGATCCCGCCCTGCACGAACGTCAGCACGGTGGTGACCAGCAGGTACCAGATGCTGGCGGTGATCAGCAACGGGATCGTCTGGAACGTCCTCGAGTAAATGATCTGCGAGGAGTAGAGCAGGTCACCGACGGAGATCACGCTGACCAAGGAGGTGGTCTTCAGCATCGAGATCGTCTCGTTGCCCGTCGGCGGGATAATCACGCGCATGGCCTGCGGGAGGATGATCCGGCGCATCGTCATCATCCGCCGCATGCCGAGCGCCGACGAGGCCTCGGTCTGCCCCTCGTCGACCGACTGGATGCCAGCCCGCACGATCTCCGCCATGTAGGCGGCCTCGTTCAAACCGAGCCCGAGCACCGCGGCCACGAACGGCGTGATCAACGCGTTCGCGTCGAGCACCACGAACTCCGGCCCGAACGGGATGCCGAGCGACAGCCTCGGGTACAGCGCGGCGAGGTTGAACCAGAAGATCAGCTGGACCAGGACCGGCGTCCCGCGGAACAGCCAGATGTACCCGCCTGCCGCTCCGGACAGAACAGGGTTCGCCGACAGTCGCATGATCGCCAGGACGACTCCCAGCGCGATGCCGGCGGCCATCACGACCGCGGTCAGGATCAGCGTGAGCCTCAGGCCGTCCAACAGGGTCTGCGAGGTGAAGTACTCACCAACGACCGACCACTCGAAGCGGGGGTTCGTCAGGATCGTGTTGACGAGCATCGCAGCGAGGACCGCGACGCCCGCGATCGCCACCCAGCGCCATGGATGACGCACCGGCACCGCGGTGAAGGTGGCCGACGTCGAAGCGCCGGTCCCCTCCCTCCCCGCGGCGCCCTGGGCGCCACGCTGTGCGTTGCCCGTCCCCGCTGCCGGGTCAGTCTGCAACTTCATTGATCTCAGGAGACTCGACGGCGCCCGCCTGCATGCCCCACTTCGTGAGGATCTGCTCGTACGTGCCGTCGGCGATCAGCTTCTCCAGGGCGGCCTGCACCGCCTGCGCCAGGCCGCTGTCCTTCTGGCTGGCGATGCCGAACGGTGCCGGGTTGTACGGCTCCCCCTCAGCCACCTCCATCTTGCCCTCGGCCTGCTTCGCCGTGTAGGCGGCGTTGGAGCCGTCGGTGAGCACGGCGTCGACCCGACCGCTCTGGAGCGCCAGCGCCAGGTCGTTCGAGCCCGGCAGCACGGAGGCGGCCAGAGCCGGCTTGCCCGCCGCGCTGCACTTCTCGTTCAGCTCCGGAACCGTTCGGACGTCCTGGGTGCTGCCCTTGAGGACGGCCACCTTCACGCCGCACAGGCTCTCGTCCACCGCGAGCTTGCTGGGGTTGCCGACCTTCACCAGTGCGCCGTCGCCCTCGTAGTAGTAGGTGACGAAGTCGACCTGCTTGATGCGCTCGGCGGTCACGGTGAACCCGGACATCCCGACCTCGTACCGCTTGCTCGCCAGGGACGGGATGACCGAGTCGAACGCCGTGTCCTCGATCTGCAAGTCAAGCCCCATGGCGCTGGCGACAGCGGCGGCGAGCTCGGCGTCCGCGCCGATGATCGTCTTGTTGTCGGTGTCGTAGAACTCGAACGGCGGGTACTGCGCCTCCATCGCTACGACTAGCTTGCCGTCCTTCTTCACGTCCTCCGGGACGAGAGACGCCACCTTGTCGTCCGCCGGGCCCGTGGCCTTCGTCGCGGAGTCGGCCGCCGGCTCGGCGGCGTCACCGCCTCCGCAGGCCGTCAGGAGTGTGGTCAGGGACACCGCCGTGGCGCCAACCAACGCACGCTTCATCGTCCGCGTGCCGGAACGCATCGTCATGTCGCTCTTTACCTCTCGGGAGAGTGCCACGGACCGCGGCGCTTCGGTAGGGAATGGGTGTGCATCCGTTGGATGTGATGTATCCAGTGAATGCAACTGTAATCTAGGCACAGGTAGGGTCGCCGGACAAGACCTGGGGAACGACGTCTTCGACGTGCCCCGCCTGAGGCGGACCGCACCTGCCCTACAGGTCGAGGACGAGTCGAGCGCTGCATGCACGCGATACGCAGACGAGCATGGTGGCGCTCTCGGCTTTCTCCTCCTCCGACAGCAGCGAGTCGCGGTGGTCGGGCTTGCCGCTGATGACGCCTGTCTCACAGGTCCCGCAGATGCCCTCGCGGCAGGAGCTGAGGATCGGGACGCCGGCCGCCTCCAGCGCCTCGAGGACGCTCTGGTCCGGGCCGACGGTGATCACCTCGCCGCTACTCGCCAGCTCGACCTCGAAAGCCTCACGGGCGGGCTGCGGCTCGGCTCCCGACACCGTTTGGGCGACGGCGAACCGCTCCCGGTGCAGGCTGCCGGGGGCAATGCCCTCGGTCTCACGCTCGACGGCCGCAATGAGCGGTTCCGGTCCGCAGCAGTACACGTGCGTACCTGCTGGAGCGGACGCGATGAGACCTGCGATGTCCGGCAGGCCCAGCTCGTCCTGCGGGACCAGCGTCACCTTTTCGCCGTAGTGCTCGAGCTCATCGACAAAGGCCATGCTCGACCGGCTCCTGCCCCCGTACACCAGGCGGAAGGGCGTCTTGTTGCGGTGAAGCTGGGCGATCATCGGCAGGATCGGCGTTATCCCGATGCCGCCCGCGATGAGGAGGTAGTGCTCGGCAGGCACCAGGGGGAAGTGGTTGCGCGGCCCACGCACCTGGACCAGATCCCCGGGGCGCAGCACGGTGTGGACGTACTCCGATCCTCCCCGGCCGACCTCCTCACGCAGCACGCCCAACCGCCACCTGCGTCGCTCGGCAGGGTCACCACAGAGGGAGTACTGGCGAACGAGCCCGTCACGCAGGATCACGTCGATGTGAGCGCCGGGCTGCCAGTCCGGCAGATCCTCGCCGCCGGGCGCCTCCAGCTCAATGGCGAGCACACGATCCGCCGCAACAGTGAGCGATCGGACCATGAGCTGCAGCTGCTGCGGTGCAGTCACGGTGGCCTCAGGCGCGGTGAGGAGAGTGGTCATCAGACGGATCTTTCGCTTGTCGGAGAACGGTTCGAGGTACGCGTGAATCGACCGGTGCCGTCAGCGAACCGGTCAGGGGACCCAGCGCAAAGCGTCGTCCCCGCGCGGGGAGAGGCGCAGAACCGCGACATGGGAAGGCTTGGGAGCCGGGGTCAGCCGCAAAGACTCGTGCTCCTCCCCCTCGACCACGAAGACGTCCCCGGGGAACAGCCAGCGGTGCCAGGGGCCCGTGCTGTCGCTGACGAGCGTCTCTCCCGCGAGCGGGACGACGACGAGCTGGCTGCCCGCCTCGCGCGAGAGGTCGAGGGCCTTGCCGCCGCTGTGCAGGTGCGCGGACGCCACCACGTGCGACGGGTCCGTCAGAACCTCCAGGCGCGCATCCCCTGGCCCCTGGAGGAGCTGACGCTCGGCACCACCGACCCCTGCCGGCGGCCCGGCTGCGCGAGCCTCGTCGGTCGGCCGCAGGAGCCGCACGGACCAGCGCCAAGGATCACCTCGGTCAGCGGTGTCCGGCGAGGCGGCGAGCGTCGTCACGCCTTCGGCCTCGTCGAGGCGACTCGCATCCGCGTCCGCCCGAACGAGCATCCACATGCCGTCACCCCGCCGAAGGGGCACTCGCTGCGAGGGGCCGCGCGACCTGCGTGGCGCCGTCCCGCTGGGCTTGTTCCTTCTTGAGCATCTGGGCGAGGATCCGGCGCGCCTTCGCGACGCCGGCGTCCTGGGCGATCAGCACGTCGTGCTGGTCAGCGGGACGGCTCTGCATTCCCTTCTCCTGCTGGGCAAGAGCGTCGGCGTCCTCGGTCAGGACGACGTGCAGACCCTTCTTGAGCTCGACGGTCGCCTGCGCGTTGTCGATGGCGAAGTTGCGGCAGAACGCGTAGTAGTACCAGCTCGTCTGGGCGTCGATCGGCGTGATCGCGTTCAGCACCTTGTTGAGGTAGCCCTCCTGGCGGGGCCGGCCCCGCCCCGTGATGCCGGAGTGCAGCACGTGGTAGCTCGGCACGAAGAACTCGGTGCAGTGGAACCGGTCGTACAGGCCGTCGGTCCCCATCGTGTTGGCGTACAGCGGCGGCGCCTCCACGCCGGGCATCAGCCGGTCGACGCGGACGACGTTGCCCTCCACCTCGACGGTGATGCCGTGCTCGTAGATGTAGTCGTCGCCCACGGTCGTCTGGTGTAGGAACGACTCGTGCGTGAGGTCGAGCAGGTTGTCGTGGATGAGGTCGTGGCGGCACTCGAACCGGAAGCTGTGGGTGA
>JASBSH010000235.1 GCA_030149025.1 Actinomycetales bacterium
GAGGATCCCTCCAGGTGATGCAGACGGCGCAGGAGGAGATGCGGTCCCTCGGCGACTCGTACGTCTCCACCGAGCACCTCCTGCTGGCCCTGGCTGCGGACGGCGGCGCCACCGGAGACGCCCTGCGTCACCTCGGCGCCAACCGGCAGGCGCTCCTCGAGGCCCTGCCCACCATCCGCGGGGCGGCCAAGGTCGACAGCGCGGACCCCGAGGGCACCTACCAGGCGCTGGAGAAGTACGGCGTCGACCTCACCGAGGCGGCACGCGAGGGCAAGCTCGACCCGGTCATCGGGCGTGACTCGGAGATCCGCCGCGTCGTGCAGGTGCTGTCCCGACGCACCAAGAACAACCCCGTGCTCATCGGCGAACCCGGCGTCGGCAAGACCGCCGTCGTCGAGGGGCTCGCCCAACGCATCGTCGCCGGCGACGTGCCGGAGTCACTGCGCGGCAAGCGACTCGTCGCACTCGATCTCGGCGCCATGGTGGCCGGCGCGAAGTACCGCGGTGAGTTCGAGGAGCGGCTGAAGGCCGTTTTGGAGGAGATCAAGGACTCCGGCGGCCAGGTCATCACCTTCATCGACGAGCTCCACACCGTCGTCGGCGCCGGCGCGACCGGCGAAGGCGCCATGGACGCCGGCAACATGCTCAAGCCGATGCTCGCCCGCGGCGAGCTCCGCATGGTCGGCGCCACGACCCTGGACGAGTACCGCGAGCACATCGAGAAGGACCCGGCGCTGGAGCGCCGCTTCCAGCAGGTGTACGTGGGCGAGCCCAGTGTCGAGGACACCATCGCGATCCTGCGTGGCCTGAAGGAGCGGTACGAGGCGCACCACAAGGTGGCCATCTCCGACGCCGCGCTCGTCGCCGCAGCCAGCCTGTCCGACCGGTACATCACCGGACGGCAGCTGCCGGACAAGGCGATCGACCTCGTGGACGAGGCCGCCTCACGGCTGCGGATGGAGATCGACTCCAGCCCGGTCGAGATCGACGAGCTCCGCCGCGCCGTCGACCGGATGAAGATGGAAGAGCTCGCCCTCGAGAAGGAGGAGGACGAGCCCAGCCGCCAGCGGCTTGAGAAGCTGCGCGAGGACCTCGCGGACGCCAGCGAGAAGCTCGCCGGTCTGAACGCCCGGTGGGAGCAGGAGAAGGCCGGCCTGAACCGGGTCGGTGAGCTCAAGCAGGAGCTGGACGACGCCCGCAGCCAGGCCGAACGGCTGCAGCGCGAGGGCGACCTGGGTGCCGCCAGCGAGCTGCTCTACGGCCGCATCCCGGCGATCGAGCGCGAGCTCCAGGAGGCGCAGGATGCCGAGCGCGCCGTCGACGAGACCGCCCCGATGGTGTCCGACGAGGTCGGCGCGAACGACGTCGCCGACGTCGTCTCTGCCTGGACCGGCATCCACGCGGGCCGCCTCCTTGAGGGCGAGACCCAGAAGCTGCTCCACATGGAGGAGATCATCGGCCGTCGCCTCATCGGGCAGCAGGAAGCCGTACGGGCCGTCAGTGACGCCGTCCGCCGCGCTCGCGCCGGCATCAGCAACCCCGACCGGCCGACCGGTTCGTTAATGTTCCTCGGCCCCACGGGCGTCGGTAAGACGGAGCTGGCGAAGGCGCTCGCCGACTTCCTGTTCGACGACGAGCGGGCGATGGTGCGCATCGACATGTCGGAGTACAGCGAGAAGCACTCGGTGTCGCGGCTCGTGGGCGCCCCGCCCGGTTACGTCGGCTACGAGGAGGGCGGCCAGTTGACCGAGGCCGTGCGCCGGCGTCCGTACTCGGTGGTGCTGCTCGACGAGGTGGAGAAGGCGCACCCAGATGTCTTCGACATCATGCTGCAGGTGCTCGACGACGGTCGGCTCACCGACGGGCAGGGCCGGACGGTCGACTTCCGGAACACGATCCTAATCCTCACGTCCAACCTGGGTAGCCAGTTCCTGATGGACCCAGCGCTGGACCAGGCCGCGAAGAAGGAGGCGGTGCTGGCCGCCGTCCGGGCGGCGTTCAAGCCGGAGTTCCTGAACCGGCTTGACGACATCGTGGTGTTCGACCCGCTGGGCACCGCCGAGCTGAGCCGCATCGTCGGGATACAGGTCGACCGGCTCGCCGATCGGCTCGCGGAGCGCCGGCTCAAGCTGGACGTCACCGAGGCTGCCCGCGACTGGCTCGCGCTGGAGGGGTACGACCCCGCGTACGGGGCGCGTCCGTTGCGCCGGCTCGTGCAGCGGGAGATCGGCGACCGGCTCGCCCGGGCGCTGCTCGCCGGACAGATCCGGGACGGCGACACGGTGGTTGTCGACGTCGACCCCGGTACCGCGGGGCTCACCGTGAAGGCGGCACGCGACGTCCCGCAGGAGCCGGCGCACGCCTGAGTACACGCCTCAGTGGGTGTGCGGTAGGTGCCGAATCACGGTCCCGTACCGGATGATGTGGCAATGACCGCTGGGGACGCCGTGAGAGGTCGGCGCGAGGGCGTCGACCTCTCACGCGTCCTCGAGGCGCAGCGGAGCCTGCTCCGGGCGCCGGACTCCGAGCTGTTGGGCGAGCTCGCCAAGCAGGTCATGGCTCTCTTGGGTGCCGACTCGGCGGTCGTCAGCACGACGCATGACCACGGATTCACGGTGCGGGCGGTCGCCGGCCAGCACTGCTCGGGGGCCGATCCGGGGGACCAGATCCCATGGGGCCGAACGCTTTCGGCGCTCGCCGTGCGGACCGGGGAGGGGCAGCTGAGCCTCGACCTGGGCAACGACGAACGGGTGGATCCCCCGACGTGCCAGGACCACCGGCACGCATCCTCGATCAGCGCCCCGCTGCTCGACCGGGGCGTGGTGGTCGGCGCGGTGTCGGTGTTCACCAGGCGACCCAGGGCGTTCGCGGACCACCACCTGCCTCTCGTCTCCCTGTGCGCGGAGGTCGCCGGCACCCGCCTGGCCATGGCGCTTTCCGAGGCTCACGGTGAGCAGCTGCGCGAGCACCTCACGCTCACCGAGCAGCGACTGGCGCTGGCGCAGCAGGTCACCGGGCTGGCCTGGTGGGAGTACGACGCGCGGACCGACCGACACCTGTGGTCACCGGAAGTGTTCGAGCTGCTCGGTGAGGAGCCGGGGAGCTTCCCTCCCACCGTGAAGGACTACGCGCGGTTCATCAATCCGGACGACCGTCAGCCGGGCATCCTTTTCAATGAGTCGGGCGAGCCCATGTGGGAGAACCGGTCCGGCGTCGTCGTCAGGGTCCCTCGCAGGGACGGTGACGTCCGTTCGGTGCAGGCGTGGACCGACGTCCAGCGCAATCCCGACGGCACTGTCGAGCGGGTCTTCGGCACCCTCCTGGACGTCACAGATCGCGAGCGCGCGGCGCAGGCCGTCGCGGCCAGCGAGCAGCGCTTCCGCGTCGCGTTCGACCACGCGCCGACGGGAATGGTCCTTACCTCGATGAATCCCGCCACCGAGGGAAGAGTGCTGCGCGCCAACGCCGCCGTGCTCGGCCTGCTCGGCGTGGATGCCGATGAGGTGGTGGGCCACGACGTCTCGAAGTGGCTGCACCCGCACGACCTGGAGGCGAGCCGCGGCCACCGAGCGGCGCTCCTTCAGGCGAGGAGCGGTGCCCGCCCGATCGACATCCGCCCCGTGGAGCGACGGCTGGTCCTGAAGGACGGCAGTGTCCGGCAGGTCTGGCTGACCAGCGCGGTCTTCGAGGACGCCTCGCCCGAGTCGCCGTACGTGCTCACGCACGTCCTGGACATGACGGAGTCGCTCGTGCAACAGGCCGAGCTGGAGCGTCTCGCGATGACCGACACGCTGACGGGGCTGGCCAACCGCAGCCTCCTCGAGCGCGAGGTCGACAGGGCGATGGAGGGGCTGCGAGCCGGGCGGTCGGACGGTGGGGTGGCTTTGCTGCTGCTCGACCTGGACCGGTTCAAGCTCGTCAACGACACCCTCGGGCACGGGGCCGGTGACTCGATGCTGATGGAGGTCGCCACCCGCCTGCGGTCCGTGATCGGGCAACCCGCGACAGTGGGACGTCTCGGCGGCGACGAGTTCGTCGTCCTCCTGTCCGATGTGGCGGACGAGGAGGCGGCAGCCGACGTCGCGCGGCGCGTCGTCGACGTCCTGCGTGAACCGATCGCGCTGCCCTCGGGCCGGCGCCTCGTCTCCAGCTGCAGTGTCGGCGTCACATTCGCAGCGACCGGTGCCCACACCGCGGAGGATCTGCTGCGAGAGGCGGATCTTGCCCTGTACCAGGCCAAGGACGCGGGCCGTGACCAGCTCGCCGTTTTCGACGAGGCGCTACGGGCCCGTGTCGTCGGTCGCGTGGAGAGCGAGAGCCGGTTGCGTCGCGCCCTGGAGTCGGGGGGACTGCGGTTGGTCCTGCAACCGGTGGTGGACCTCACGGCCGGCGGTGACGGACGGATCACCGCGCACGAGGCGCTGCTCCGCCTCCAGGACCCGGTGCTCGGGGTGCTTCAGCCGCAGGACTTCGTGGAAGTGGCGTCCGAGACCGGCCTGATCGTGGACGTCGACATGTGGATGCTGCACGAGGTGGCCGGGTTGCTCGCCGAGGACGGAGTGCCGCCGGACACGCAGGTCAGCGTGAACATCTCCGCGCGAACCCTGGAGCTGCCGGCCTTCGCCAAACAGCTCGAGGAGCTGCTCGCCAAGCACGACGCCTGTCCAGGGCGGGTCGCCCTCGAGATCACCGAAAGCGTTCTTCTGGAAGCTGGCCCAGCGGTGGAGCAGACCGTGCGCGACCTGCGCGCACTGGGAATCCATGTCGGCCTCGACGACTTCGGGACCGGGTACTCAGCCCTGGCCCATCTGCAGCGCTTCGACCTGGATTTCCTCAAGATCGACCGCTCGTTCGTAGCCGACCTTGCCGAGGGGTCGAGGGGGCTGGCCATGGTGCGGGCGATCGCCAACCTGGCGCACTCCCTGGGCCTCACCGTTGTGGCAGAAGGGGTCGAGACGCCCGAGCAGGCGGACGTGCTGCGCTCCCTCGGTTGCGACCGCGGGCAGGGTTGGCTGTTCGGTCGACCCAAGACCC
>JASBSH010000238.1 GCA_030149025.1 Actinomycetales bacterium
TCACCGGGACGCCGCCGAGCAGGGCCGCTTGCCCGTCGCGGTCGGCGACGGGGCCGGCGTGGCCGACGTGGCCGGCGTGGATCCGGCCGAGCCGGTCGGCGAGCTCGGCGCTCTCCGCCGGTGCGCCGGACACGATCGCGGTGAACGTCCCGCCGTGCACGTGCAGCCCGGTCGCCGGGTCGTGCAGGTCGGGCACCGGCCCGGGGGAGGGGGCACCGGCCCGATCGGCCACCGGGGCCACCCGCGTGACGCCGAGAACGCGCCCAGCCGCGACGTAGCCGCGCACGACCTTCTGCAGGAACTCGGTCGCGGTACGCAGCGGCAGCACCAGGAAGCTGGCGTAGCCGTAGAACGCCACGAGCTCGCCGGCGGTGATCTCGCCCGTCACCGCGAGCCGCGCACCGAGCCACGTGACGAGCACGACGAACGTGCCCGGCAGCAGGACCTGCAGCGCGTCGAGCACCGACTGCACACCCGCGACCCTCACGCCGGCGGCGCGCACCTCCTGGGAGCGGGCGGCGTACCGGTCGAGGAACACGCGTTCACCCCCGACACCGCGCAGCACCCTCAGACCGGCCACCGTGTCCGAACCGAGGGTCGCGAGCCGGCCTGCCATGTCGCGTTGCTGCAGCTGCGCGCGCTGCAGCGGCCTGACGACCGCTGTCAGCAGCACGCCGACGGCCGGCACGCCGAGCAGCACGACCAGTCCCAGGGTGGGGGAGGTGCCGAGCAGCAACGCCGCGACGACGCCGTACGAGACCAGGGCGCCGGCGAAGCGCGCGGTGATGTCGAAGGTGTCACCGAGCCGGACGGCGTCGCTCGCCACCGTCGCGACCACCTCGCCCGTGGGCAACCGGGTGGGCAGTGCGGCGCCCACCCGGGTGACGTGGTGCCCGACCACCTGGCATGCCGTCAGCGCCGCCTGCACCCAGTTCCAGACAGCGAACCGGTGTCGGAGCACTCCTGACAGGACCTGGACGACGACGAGACCGACGAGCGCGACCACCCACTTCCCGAGCGCGGAAGCATCTCGCCGTGCAAGGCCTTCGTCGATCGCGCGACCGAGGGCGTAGGGCAGCACTGCCTGCGCGAGCATCCAGGTGACCCCGAACACGACGCCGGCCAGCAGTGTCGCCGTCTGGCGGCGTCCGACCCAGACGATGAAGGCCGACGGCGACGACGTCGGCGGGTCGCCGGGATCGGGGCGGGGCAGACGAAGCACGTCCGCAAACGCTACGGTCCGGTCCTGCCCGAGGCGAGCGAGTTATGCCGGGTTGAGGGGGCGCGTTACGGTGCTCACGTGCTCCGATTCGCCCTGCAGCCCCGCTGGATAGCGCTGTTGCTGTTAGCGCTTCTGCTGGCGTCCGTGGCCGCGTGGCTCGGCAGCTGGCAGCTGGACCGTTCGCGGCGGGTCGACCTGCCCAAGGCCCAGCCCCGCGTCGTCGAGCTCACCGATGTGGCACGCCCGCAGCAGACCCTCGAGGGGGAGGTCATGCTGGAGAAGGTCCGGGTGCGCGGCACGTTCCGGGCCGACGAGCAGCTGCAGGTGCTGGGCCGCGACCTCAACGGCCGGCCGGGTTACTGGGTGCTCGCTCCCTTGATCGTGGACGACGGCACGCAGGGCGCCGCTGCGACCCTCCCGGTCGTGCGTGGCTGGGTGCCGCAGGACGCGAAGGCGCCGCAGCCGCCGTCCGGCCCCGTCGAGCTCGTGGGCAGGATGCAGGGCAGCGAGCTGCCGCCGGACCCCGACCCGGCGCTCGCAGCGGACCAGGTGACCGCCGTCAGCGCCGCGGACCTGGTGAACCGCTGGGGGACGCCGATCTACGCCGGCTACCTGGTCGTGACCGATGACGTGCCGGCCCCGCTGCGCGCGGTGCCCGTGTTGGACCCCAGGCAGGGCGGGTTCCGTCTGGTGAACTTCTCGTACGCCCTGCAGTGGTGGGTCTTCGCGGGGTTCGCCGTGTTCCTGTGGTGGCGTGTGCTGCGCGACTCCTACCGTGAGCAGCTCGCCGATGCGACCGCCGGTGGCGCGCGGGACGAGATGGAGAATGTGGACGAGGGCGCCATCAGCGCCGAGGCGGCGACGCCGACCGATTCGGCAGACCGAGGAGTGCGTCAGTGACCGAACCCGTCAAGGCATCCGCGACCCAGGTGCGCCCGGGGGCGCGCAACAAGCGTCTCGGTCCCGCGCTCACCCGGTACCGGGTGATGGCGTACGTCACCGGCAGCTTCCTGCTCCTGCTGACCCTGGAGATCGTGGTGAAGTACGGCTTCCGCGGCGGCCAGCCGTGGCTGGGTGACTGGATCGCGATCATCCACGGCTGGATCTACGTGGTGTACCTCGTCACCGTCGTCGACCTGTGGTCCAAGCTGCGGTGGAGGCTGGGGCGGCTCCTCGCCCTGCTTCTCGCCGGTGTCGTGCCCCTGCTGTCGTTCTTCGCCGAACATCGCACGACGGCGGAGGTGCGCGACATCATGGCGGCGCAGGGCGAGGGCCGGGGGGAAACTACGCTGGCGGCGTGACGCAGCCGCCCAGCCAGCGCCCGATTCCTGGGCCCCCCGCAGTCGAGTCGGCGGACAACGCACCGAGTCAGCGCGCGAGCGGCGGTCGGGTGGACGACCCGACCATCGACATCCCGGCCGACGGCGTGCCGTCCGGCGGGCCCGGCCCGGCCACGGGGGCAGGTCATGACCGGCCGGTGCTGGTGGTCGACTACGGCGCGCAGTACGCGCAGCTGATCGCCCGCCGGGTGCGGGAGGCGGGCGTCTACTCCGAGATCGTGCCGCACACCTGGTCGGTCGACCGGATCCTCGAGCGGGACCCGGCGGCCGTGATCCTGTCCGGGGGGACGGCGTCCGTGTACGCCGAGGACGCGCCGGGCGTGGACGCGCGGCTGTTCGAGGCCGGCGTCCCCGTCCTCGGCATCTGCTACGGGTTCCAGGCGATGGCGAAGGCGCTGGGCGGGGAGGTCGCCCGGACCGGGCTGCGCGAGTACGGGGGCACGCAGGCGAACGTGCAGGCCGACGACAGCGTGCTGCTCAAGGGCCAGCCGGACCAGCAGAGCGTGTGGATGAGCCACGGTGACGCGGTGCAGGCCGCGCCCGAGGGCTTCACGGTCGTGGCCAGCACCCCCGGTGCGCCGGTGGCGGCGTTCGAGGACACCGGGCGCGGACTGTTCGGCGTCCAGTGGCATCCGGAGGTGAGGCACTCCACCTTCGGGCAGCACGTGCTGGAGAACTTCCTGCGCCGCGGGGCGCGGATCGAGGCGGACTGGACCACCGGCAACGTCATCGCGGAGCAGGTGGAGCGGATCCGTGCCCAGGTAGGGGACGGCCGGGTGATCTGCGGGCTGTCCGGTGGCGTGGACTCGGCGGTGGCCGCCGCGCTCGTCCAGCGCGCGGTCGGCGACCAGCTGACCTGTGTGTTCGTCGACCACGGTCTGCTGCGGCAGGGCGAGGCCGAGCAGGTGGAGCGTGACTTCGTCGCCGCCACCGGTGTCGACCTCGTGGTCGTGGACGCCGTCGACCAGTTCCTCGACGCGCTCGCCGGGGTCACCGACCCCGAGGAGAAGCGCAAGATCATCGGGCGGGAGTTCATCCGCTCCTTCGAAAAGGCTGCGCGCGACATCGTGGCGGACGCCGGCTCGCATGGTGAACAGGTCCGCTTCCTGGTGCAGGGCACGCTGTACCCGGACGTCGTGGAGTCCGGCGGTGGCGAGGGCACGGCCAACATCAAGAGCCACCACAACGTCGGCGGCCTGCCCGACGACCTGCAGTTCGAGCTGGTCGAGCCGCTGCGCACGCTGTTCAAGGACGAGGTGCGTGCCGTCGGCGCCGAGCTGGGGCTGCCCGACGCGATCGTGTGGCGTCAGCCGTTCCCGGGGCCGGGTCTGGGCATCCGGATCGTCGGCGAGGTGACCCGTGAGCGGCTCGCCACGCTGCGTGCGGCGGACGCGATCGTGCGTGAGGAGCTCACCGCAGCCGGCCTGGACCGCGAGATCTGGCAGTGCCCGGTGGTGCTGCTCGCGGACGTGAGATCCGTTGGTGTGCAAGGCGATGGGCGTACGTACGGTCACCCGATCGTGCTGCGGCCGGTGTCGTCCGACGACGCGATGACCGCCGACTGGTCGCGGCTGCCGTACGACCTGCTCGCCTCGATCTCCACCCGGATCACGAACGAGGTGGACGGCGTCAACCGCGTCGTCCTGGACGTCACGTCCAAGCCGCCCGGCACCATCGAGTGGGAGTAACGTAACCATTCTCTATGTCGTGATCATGCAGTTCCGCACGCGGGGACGGTGACCGGGTCCTCCCGCGCGCCGGCACGGATCACCTCGACCAGGTGCTCGCCCGGCGCGACGTAGGCGCCGTCCCACACCACGCACCGCTCGACGCTGCCGTCCACCACAGCACCGTCACCGATCACGCTCCGGCCACCTGAGGCATGCATGTTCGCCTCGAGGTAGTCGGCCGGGGTGCCGCAGTCGATGGCCTTGCCGGAGAAGGCGATGAGATCCAGGCGCCCCTCGGCCTCCTGCTGCTTCCACAGCACCTCGTAGAGCCCTGCGGGCTCGGCAGGCAGACCGCGAACCAGCTCCCACGGCAGCAGACAGGCGCCGACGTACCGGAACGTGCCGAAGTCGGCCTGAGCGCCGGTGTCGACGACGAGCAGACGACACCGCTCGTGGTCCCACCCGTCCACGAGCTCGTCCAGCGAGCCGGCGAGATACGCATCGGCGTTGGTGAGCAGCACGTCGCGACCGTCCAGCCAGTCGTGCAGCGCACCCAGCGCACCTGCGGTTCCGAGCGGTTCCGGTTGCTCCACGGAGACGAACGCCCGCGGCCCGATGCGGCTGGCCACCTGCTCCGCGTGATGGTGCGCGTTCACGGCGACAGCGTCAGGACCGTTGCCGCAGAACGGCTCGAGGCGTTGCAGCGCCAGGTCCACCAGCGGTGCACCGCCGACGGGGCACAACGCCTTAGGCCTC
>JASBSH010000251.1 GCA_030149025.1 Actinomycetales bacterium
GCAGCGCCCAGCGCGTCAATGAGGTCGGTCCAGGATGCTTGCGAGTACAGCAGGTTCACGATGCCCGTGACGGCCAGCGGCGCGGTCAGCGGGCGCGACGGATCATCGGTCGGCAGCGGCGCCGTATCGACCCTCGCGAGCAGGTCACGCACCTGACCGGCCGCCTGCTCGACGTCACCGTCCAGCGGGCACTGCCTGGCGTCGTCCAGGCATGCGCTGACGAAGGCCCGGAAGGCCTTCTCCATCCCGGCCGCCTGGCCGACCACCACGTCGGCGTTGCTGCTGGCCGGGTCCAGCGCGCCGTCCAGGACCATCCGGCCGACCCGGTTCGGGAACAGGCCTGCGTAGGTCGCCCCCAGCAGCGTCCCGTAGGACTTGCCGAGGTAGTTCAACCGCTGCTCGCCGAGCACCGCCCGCAGCACGTCCATGTCGCGCGCTGCCGACGGCGTGCCGATGTACGGCAGCAGCTCACCGCTCAACCGCTCGCACCCTGCGACGAACGTCTTCGCCTCCGAACGCATGTTCTCGAGCCCACGCGGTTGCTCGGGGTCTGCGTCCTCGGCGAGGTACTGGTCGAGCTGCCGGTCCGGCAGGCAGTCCACGGGGTCGGAGGAGCCAACACCCCGCGGGTCGAACCCCACCACGTCGTACCGCGAGCGCAGCTGCTTCGTCGTCACGTACTGGCCGTACTCGCCGACGTACTGAACACCGGACGCGCCCGGGCCGCCGGGATTCAGCACCACCGCACCGAGCCGGTCGCCCCGGTCGGTCGCTGGTAGCCGGACGACCGCGAGCTGCAACGTCTTGCCCGCCGGGTCCTGCCAGTCCAGCGGGACGGTCACCTTCGTGCACTGGGCGCCGGAGTAGCAGCCCTGCCAGTCCGGCTTCTGCCCGTAGAACCGGGCGTAGGCGGGCGACGAGGCCGGGTCCGTCGGCGCCGCTGTCGGCGAGGTCAGTGACGGGAGCTGGGACGGCGTCCCGCTCGGTGTGCTCGGACGGTCACGCAGCAGGGTGGCCGCCCCGACCACGACGAGCAGGACGGCGAGTGCGAGCGCCAGCGTGGGGATCAGCCAGTGGGGTGCCCCTCGGCTGTGGGCGCCCTGCTTTTGGGTGGGACCTGCCACGTGCGGCCCTACTCGAGCAGCTGGAGGGCCATGGCCTCCATCGCGAGCTGCGGGTTGACGTTGGCGGCGATCCGTTCTCGGGCCTCACCGATCGCGTCCATGCGCGCGAGGGTCTGCTCGGGGCGGCTGCGCTGCGCGATCCGTTGCAGCCGCTCCCCGAGGTGGCCGTTCACGAGCTCCACCTCGGCGCCCAGCTGCAGGATCAGCACGTCCCGGTACACCGAGAGCAGGTCCAGCAGTGCCCGGTCGATCACGTCACGCCGGAAGCGGGTGGCCCGGCTCTTCTGCTCCTTCTCCAGCTGCTTGAGCTGGGACCGCACGGCGGGGGGCAGCGCACCGGCCGCCTCCGCGCCGAGTGAGTGCAGCAGCGCCGCTCGTTCGGCACCGTCCCGCTCCTGCGTGGCTGCCGTTGCCTCCTCGGTGGCGACCTCCATCAGGTCAGCGGCCCGGGTCACCGCTGTCGGCACGTCCCGCAGCTCGAAGGCCAGGTTGAGCACCTCCTGCCGCCGGTTGCGGACCCCCTCGTCGCGGGCCAGCCGACGAGCCATGCCGACGTGGGACTGCGCGGCTCGGGCGGCGAACGACGCCATCGCAGGGTCGACGCCGTCCCGCCGCACGAGCAGCTCCGCCACCTGGGTCGGCGACGGCAGGCGCAGCCGCACCGGCCGGCAACGGGAACGGATGGTGACCAGCACGTCGTCCGGGCCCGGGGCGCAGAGCAGCCAGATCGTCCGCTCCGGCGGCTCCTCGATGGACTTGAGCAGGACGTTTCCGGTCCGCTCGACCATCCGGTCGGCGTCCTCGACGATCACGATCCGCCAGCGCCCGGTGGACGGCCGGCGGTGCGCGATCTGCACGAGGTCCCGGACCTCGTCGATCCCGAGCGAGAGCAGCTCCGTCGCGACGAGCCGGACGTCGGCGTGGGTGCCGCCCAGCACCGTCTTGCAGGCGTGGCAGGTGCCGCAGCCGCCGGTGTCGCACTGCAGAGCCGCCGCGAACGCCCGTGCCGCCACGGACCTGCCGGAGCCCGGCGGCCCGGTGAACAGCCAGGCGTGGGCGAGCCTGGTGTCCGCGTTCTCCACCGCGCCCTTGAGCACGGCGATGGCCTCGTCCTGGTCGACGAGGTCGTCCCAGACGCTCATCGACCCGACCCGCCGCGTCGTTCGTCGCGCAGACCGAACAGCTCGTCGGCCAGGTCAACCTCGTGGGTCGGCGCGTCGTCGGCTGCCGACCTGTCGACCGCAGACTCACCGCCGGCCGACTTGCCGACCGGTCTGCCGTCCTCACCGAGGACGGGCAGCTGCCGGGTGGCCGGCAGACCCGCCTGGCGCTGCGGTGATGCCCCGGAGGCACCGAGACGGCTAGCCTTCTCCTCGGCCTCCAGCCGGACGCGCTCGCGGGCCGCGGCCGCCTGACGTGCACGCACCTCGGCGTCCGCCTGCATCTGGGCGAGGTGCTCGGCACGGGCCCGTTCCTCCGCCTCCCGCAGGGCCAGCATCTCCGCCTCCCGGCGGGCCTTCTCCTCCGCCTCGCGACGTGCCTTCTCCTCGGCCTCGCGCTTGGCCTTCTCCTCCGCTTCGCGGGCCTTGCGCTCGACCTCCAGCCGGGCACGCTCCTCGGCCTCGCGGCGCTCACGCTCCTGCTGCTCGGCGAGCTGACGAGGGGACAATGGCAGGGAGCCGTCGAGCCGCTCCCGGATCCGCGTCTGGATCGCCTCGACCGACTGGCCGGCGTCCAGGACGAGGTACCTCCGCGGGTCCCGGCGGGCGAGGTCGACGAACCGGTCCCGGACGCGCTGGTGGAACTCCTCCGACTCGCTCTCCACCCGGTCGTCGCCTGCCCGCTCCGCGCTCGAGTGGCGACGGCCGCGCGCGACCTGCGGGTCGACGTCCAGAAGCACTGTGAGGTCGGGGACGACACCCTCCGTCGCCCATCTCGACAACTGGGCGATCTCATCGGGGTCGAGGTTGCGGCCGGCGCCCTGGTACGCGATCGACGAGTCGACGTAGCGGTCGGTGACGACGACGGCACCGCGCTTGAGCGCGGGCCGCACGACCTCCGCCACATGGTGGGCCCGATCGGCGGCGAAGAGCAGCGCCTCCGCCCGTGGGGCGAGGCGGTCGCCGTGCAGGAGAAGCTCGCGGATCTTGGCGCCCTGCTCGGTGGCGCCCGGCTCGCGGGTGAGCACGACCTCGTGCCCGAGCTCGTCGTGCAGCCAGTCACGCAGCAGCGCCGCCTGGGTCGACTTGCCGGCGCCGTCGCCGCCCTCCAGCGCGATGAAGTAGCCGGGGTGGTCGGGCCGGACACGAGGTGGCGGCTGCGCGACGTGGCGACGGCGCCAGGCTGTGACCAGGTCCTGGAGGAGGGGCACGCCACGGTGGTCTTCCATCTGCCGGTAGGACAGCACGCCGATGGCGACGGCCAGCACGGCGGCGAACAGCAACGTGAACGCGGCGCCGTTGTAGGTGAGCGTCACTTGGGGCGTCAGCTCGAAGCGGTGGGTGCCGATAACAGCGGCGAGCGCCGGAGCGAACGCCATGACCGCGACCAGGACGACACGGGCCGATGAGTTCACGAACGCGAACGTGCGGCCCCGCATCTCGTCCGCGACCTCGAGGCCGAGCATCGTGTACCCGGTGACCCAGGCAACCCCGGTGCCCGCCCCCAGCCCGACCGTGAAGAACGCCGCCAGGACGATGTTCGGGATGAGGGCCACGAGCGCAAGGAAGATGCCGGCCGCGATGATCGCGAGGCCGAACAGACGCCAGCGCGGCAGCTCCGCGAGCAACCTGGGGCCTACCCACATGCCGATCGCGAGACCGGTGAAGACGGCGGCGAACAGCACGCCGTAGCCCGCCGCACCCGCACCCAGGTCCTTGGTGAAGGTGGTGGCTACGCCGATGACGAAACCGCCTGCACCGAAGGCGCCGAGCATGCCGGTGACCAGGCCGCGGATCAGCGGCGTCTTGCCGATGAAGGCCCAGCCTGCCCTCATCGTCTGCCAGACCGAAGGGTGCGCGGGGGTGGATGCATCGTCCTCGCGCACCGCCCGGCGTGGCATGTCCAGCCGCCAGATGACGATTGCCGCCACGAGGTAGGTGAGCGCGTCGAAGTACAGGGCGAGGTCGATCGGACCGCCGAGCGCTCCGACGAAGTTGTCGAGGACGCCGGAAAGGAGCGCCAGGGCGCTGAACAGCAACGCGGCGAACGGCGCACTGCCGTACGTCGTTGCCAGGCTCAGCTGGTTCGCGGCTTCGAGGCGCTGACGCGGGACGAGGTTCGGGACGGTGGCATCCTTCGCAGGCATCCAGAACAGCCCGATGATCTCGATCAGCACGGTGGCGACGAACAGCCACCACAGGGTCCCGACGACGGCGATCGAGACGAACAGCCCGCAGCGCAGAAGGTCGCCGATGACCATGTTGAGCTTGCGGTCCAGGCGGTCGGCGACCACACCGGCGATCGGGCCCAGGAAAATCGCCGGGGCCAGGCGCAGGATCAGCACACCGGAGACCGCGAGGTTCGCCTGGGCGTAGCCGGCCTGCGCGCCGAGGGCGCCCGCCATCGCGGTCGTGGCCAGCAGCCCGAGCCAGTCGCCGAAGCTCGACAGGCCGAGCGACAGCCACAGCTGGCGGAACGGCTTGATCGCCAGCACGCCGCGCACGTCGTGGTCGGGCGCGTCGGCGTGCTTGGCGTACCGGTCCTGCACGCTGTCGCTCGTCACGGCGCCAGCGTAACCGCGGGCGCTGACACCCGGGCCCGGCTGGCGCTCCACTGCGCTGCGATCATCCGTTCGGCGCTGTTCGTCTCCGGTCCGTCGGGCCGATCAGGAACCCTGCTTCTTCGCGGTGGTCTTCTTAGCCGCGGTCTTCGTCGCAGCGGTCTTCGTCGCAGCGGTCTTCTTCGCAGCGGTCTTCTTCGCTGTCGTCCGCTTGCGCGCCGTCTTCTTCGCCGGACCCTTGGCCCGCTTCTCGGCCAGCAGCTCCGCGGCGCGCTCAAGCGTCACGGACTCCACCGCGTCGTCCTTGCGCAGGGTCGCGTTCGTCTCGCCGTCGGTGACGTAGGGACCGAAGCGGCCCTCCTTCACCACGACCGGCTTTCCGCTGGCGGGGTCCTCGCCGAGCTCACGCAGGGCCGCGGCCGAGGTACGGCCGCGGCCACGCTTCGGCTGCGCGTAGATCGCGAGCGCCTCGTCGAGAGTGATGTCGAAGAGCTGGTCCTCCGACTCCAGCGAGCGGGAGTCTGTGCCCTTCTTCAGGTACGGCCCGTACCGCCCGTTCTGGGCGGTGATCTCCTCACCCGACTGAGGGTCGGTGCCGACGACCCGCGGCAGCGAGAGCAGGCGCAGGGCGTCGTCCAGGGTCACCGTCTGCAGCTGCATCGACTTGAAGAGCGATGCGGCGCGCGGCTTCTCGCCCTTCTTCTTCGGAGCCTCCTCGTCGACGAGCTCGGTCACGTACGGCCCGAAGCGACCGCTGCGCGCCACGATGGTGCGGCCGGTGGACGGGTCGACCCCGAGCTCACGGTCGCCGTCCGCCTGGGTCTCGAGCAGCTCGCGCGCCTTGTCGAGCGTCAGCTCGTCGGGGGCGATGTCCTCCGGCACGCTGGCCCGCTTCGGTTCCTCGCCGTCGGCGCCCGGGACCTCGACGTACGGGCCGTACCGGCCGACCCGCAACGTGATCCCGTCGCCGAGGTCGACGGAGTTGATGTCCCGCGCGTCGATGTCGCCGAGGCCCTCGACCAGCTCGCGCAGACCCTCGCGCCCGACGGCCGTGCCGTTGGCGCCACCACCGCCGGCACCGGCACCGGTACCGAAGTAGAACTGCTCCAGCCACCGGCGGCGGTCCTCCTGACCGCCGGCGATCCGGTCGAGGTCCTCCTCCATAGAGGCAGTGAAGTCGTAGTCCACCAGCGGCCCGAAGTGCTGCTCCAGCAACCGGGTCACGGAGAAGGCGAGCCAGCTGGGCACCAGCGCTGAGCCGCGGTGGCGGACGTACCCGCGGTCAATGATCGTCGAGATCGTCGACGCGTACGTCGACGGCCGGCCGATCCCCTTCTCCTCCAACGCCTTCACGAGGCTCGCCTCGGTGAAACGCGGGGGCGGCGAGGTCTCGTGACCGGCCGCGTGCAGGCCCGATGCGGACAGGGCCTGCCCCTTCGTCAGCTCCGGCAGCCGGCGCTCGGTCTCGCTGTCGTCCGCGACACGCTCCTCGTCGCGGCCCTCCTCGTACGCGGCGAGGAAACCGCGGAACGTGATGACCGTTCCCGACGCCGCGAACTCGCAGTCACGAGACCCGGCACCAACAGAACCGACGTGCGGCGCGCCGTCCAGGTTCGCGACCGCACCAAGCCGCACCGTGGCCGTCGAGCCCTTGGCGTCGGCCATCTGGCTCGCGATCGTCCGCTTCCAGATCAGGTCGTAGAGGCGGTACTCGTCGCCACGAAGCTGCCCGGTCACCTGCGCCGGCGTGCGGAACGAGTCACCGGCGGGCCGAATCGCCTCGTGCGCCTCCTGCGCGTTCTTGGCCTTGCCGGCGTACACGCGTGGCGAGTCGGGCACGAACTCCGGCCCGTACAGCTCGGCGGCCTGGCGGCGGGCGGCGTTCACCGCCTCGGACGACAGCGCCGTGGAGTCGGTACGCATGTAGGTGATGTAGCCGTTCTCGTACAGCGTCTGCGCCACGCGCATCGCGTGCCGGGCGGAGAAGCGCAGCTTGCGTCCGGCCTCCTGCTGCAGGGTCGAGGTGGTGAAAGGCGCTGCGGGACGGCGCGTGTAGGGCTTGGTCTCCAGGCTCCGGACCGTGAAGGGCGCGCTTTCGAGCGCACCCGCGAGGGCGCGAGCGGTCGGCTCGTCGAGGAGCACCGCCGAGGCGTTGACGAGCTGCCCACGGTCGTCGAAGTCCCTGCCGGTGGCGACCCTGGAGCCGTCGAGCGAGACCAGCCGCGCAGGGAAGCTGCTGCCGTTCGCCGCCTGCTCGGCCGGCGTGAAGCGACCGGTGATGTCCCAGTAGCTCGCTGCGCGGAAGGCCATCCGCTCGCGCTCCCGCTCGACCACCATCCGGGTCGCAACCGACTGCACGCGCCCGGCGGACAGCCCCGCGCCCACCTTGCGCCAGAGCACCGGCGAGATCTCGTAGCCGTAGAGACGGTCGAGGATGCGGCGTGTCTCCTGGGCGTCGACGAGCCGGTCGTCGATGTCGCGCGTCGACTGCAGCGCCCGCTGGATCGCCTCGCGGGTGATCTCGTGGAACACCATCCGCCGAACCGGCACCTTGGGCTGCAGCGTCTCCATCAGGTGCCAGGCGATGGCCTCACCCTCACGGTCCTCGTCCGTGGCGAGGTAGAGCTCGTCCGCGTCCTTGAGCGCACGCTTGAGCTCCGACACCTTCTTCTTCTTGTCGGCGTCGACGACGTAGTACGGCTCGAACCCGTTCTCCACGTCCACGGCGAACTTGCCGAACGGGCCCTTCTTCATGTCGGCGGGCAGCTCGCTCGGCTGGGGCAGGTCGCGGATGTGCCCGACGCTTGCCTCCACCTCGAAACCGTCGCCGAGGTAGCCGGCGATCGTCCGCGCCTTCGCAGGCGACTCGACGATCACCAGACGACGACCGGTGCCCTTCCCGGTCGTGGACTTGCTGCTGGCCAACTACTCCGCCCTTCATCGACGCCGCGACCGGCGATCTGCGAGCCGGGCGGCGCGAGCACGGTAACGCGTACCCCGACCGCTGCGTTCCACGACCCCACGGGGCGGACGTGCCCGGCTCGTCAGCCCGGCAACAGCAGGGCGTCGGCGATCAGGTCCTGGACGACGCCAAGCACGCGGGCGCGGACCTCACCTTCCGCTTCCCCCAGCAGGGCGGCCACGGCCGCTGTGATCTGCCCGAGCGTGAGGTCGCCGTCGCACGCCCCGACCACGGCAGCCACCTCGGTGCCGACCTGAACGGTGCGGCCGAAGCCCTCGGTCTGGCGCAGCAGGATCGCCGCGGGGTCGACGTCCCCGGGCCGGAGGTGCCGCTCCTCCGTCACGTCGGGGGCCACGGCCCAGCGGCTGTCCAGAAGCGCCCGGCCGCGATAGGAACCCGCGGTGGGGTCGCCGGACCCGCGCGTGTCGAGCGCGGCGAGCAGTTCCCGCGCCTCGAGGCATCGCTGCACGTGGGCGCCCAACGGCTGGCGGACCGGCCCGTACTGCTCCTCCAGCCGCGTCCAGCTCCTGCGCGACCCGTCGGCGGACCGGCGCAGCGTAACTAGCCCGAAGCCGACCGCCTCGACGTCACGAGCGTCGAAGTCGTCGAGCCAGGCACCGTACAGCTCGTCGAATCTGGCCCCGGGTGGCTCGTGCCCGTCGCGGATCCAGGTCTCGGCGTACTCGGCCGGGTCCTGCAGCTCGCGCTGGACGATCCACGCGTCCAGCGGCCCGGCACCGCGATCGGCGTGGCCGGCCCGTGCGGCTTCCAACCACGACCCCAGCCGGTCGGTCCAGGTCTCGCCGCGGCGCACCTCCCAGCAGCCGAGCAGCTGCGCGGTACCGCCCGGCGCCAGCACCGAACCGACGCCCGTGACCAACCGGCGGACGACCTCGTCGCCCACGAGGCCGGCGTCCCGGTACTCGTACGCCGGCACGCCCGGACGGCGAGGGGTGACGACGAAGGGCGGGTTGGAGACGACCAGATCGAACCGCTCCCCGGCCACTGGGTCGAGCATGTCGCCGTGCCGCAGGTCGACCCGGTCGACGGCACCGGCGAGCGCGAGGTTCAGGGCGGCGATCCGCAGGGCGCGGGCCGAGATGTCGGTCGCTGTGACGTGGTCGGAGTGTCGGATGGCGTGCAGCGCCTGCACCCCGCAGCCCGTGCCGACGTCGAGCGTGCGTCGAACCGGCGGCCGGATCGTGGCCTGCGCGAGCGTCGTCGACGCGCCGCCGATGCCGAGCACGTGGTCGGTGCGCAGCGCGCCGTCGGTGGCGAGCCCGCTCAGGTCCGAGGCGACCCACCAGTCGCTGGTGCCTGCGGCGTCGGTGGCGGCGTAGGGCCGCAGGTCGAGCGCGGCGCGCACCTCGTCGGCCGGGTCGTTCCCGGCGACGTCGACCAGCCCGAGCGCGACCGCACCGTCCGTACGGCAGCCGGGCAGGGCGCCGTCCAGATCGCCCCGCGCCAGCGGCTCCCCGAGCAGGAAGCACCTGGCGAGGACAGCGGCACGCTCGCTCCTGTCTGCGAGGGCGCGTCGGGCGGGCAGCGGCTGCTCCCGGGCGAGCGCGCGGCTGGCGACCGGCCCGAGGAGCTCCTCGACGACGTCGACCGTGTAGTGGGCGCTCGTCAGGTCCAGGCGAAGAGCGTCGACGAGGTGGGCCGGGGAGTCCATCAGGCGGCACCGTACGCGTCCAGGCCCAGTTTCAGCGCCAACGCCAGGCCGGCGACGCCGATGGCGATCCGCAGCCCCGCCTCCGGCAGCCGACGTACCACCACCGGGGCGATGAGCCCGCCGACGAAGAAGCCTGCCGCGAGCGGAAGCGCCGCGAGCCACTGCACCGGCCCGAACACGACGAACGCCAGGGCGGCGATGAGGGTGGCGCACAGCAGAAGCACGTTCTTCAGCGCGTTGATGCGCGGGACGGAGTCGCCCAGGACCGCACCGAGCATGGCCAGCAGCATCACCCCGGCCGCGGCTCCGAAGTAGCCGCCGTAGATCGCGATCACGCCCACCCCCACCGCGACTGCGGGGTTGCGGTCGCTCACGTACTCTGCGCGCCTGCCCCGCAGCCAGGGCCTGGCGAGCAGGGCGATCGACGCGAGCGCGATGAGCACGGGGACCACCCGCTCGAACGCCGACGCAGGGGTGGTGAGCAGCAGAGCCGACCCGGCTGCCCCGCCGAGCAGAGCCATCACGCCGAACCGGCGCAGGCGCCGGCCCTGGTCTTGCAGCTCGGGGCGGCTCGACACGATCGCCCCGGCGCCGTTGAGCGTGATCGCCACGGTGTTCGTCACGTTCGCCGCGACGGGAGGCAACCCGACCAGCAGCAGCGCCGGGTACGAGATCAGAGAGGCGAGCCCTGCACCGGCACCGGCCAGTCCGGCCAGCACGCCGGCGACGACGAGGAGGCCACCGTCCGCGAGGTTCACGAGCGGCTCCGGACGGCGTGGGTCACGCGGCGAGGTTAGGACAGGGGGTTCCCGCACAGGGAAGGGCCCGGCCTCCTGGCGGAGGCCGGGCCCTGGTGGTGTATCGGGCTGTCGATCCGGCCGGATTGTGGTTGCTGGTGCGCCGGTCGGCGTCGATCAGCTCGTGGTCGGATCAGCTCGTGGTCGATCAGCTCGTGGTCGATCAGCTCGTGGTCGATCAGCTCGTGGTCGATCAGCTCGTGGTCGATCAGCTCGTGGTCGATCAGCTCGTGGTCGCGGCACCCGCCCGCGCGGCGGCCGGCTCGTCGTCGCCCATCGAGATGCTCCTCCGCTTGGAGGCCACGACCGCCGCGATGATGATGATCACGGCCAGGGCGGCGATGCCGAGCCGGAGCGCCGTGTTGGCGCTGCTGCCGTAGGTCATGGCCACCACCGCCGGGGCGATCAGCAGGGAGACCAGGTTCATCACCTTGATCAGCGGGTTGATGGACGGACCCGCGGTGTCCTTGAACGGGTCGCCGACGGTATCGCCGATGACGGTGGCCGCGTGGGCGTCGGAGCCCTTGCCGCCGTAGGTGCCGTCCTCGACGATCTTCTTCGCGTTGTCCCAGGCGCCGCCGGAGTTCGCGAGGAACACCGCCATCAGGACACCGGCGGCGATCGCACCGCCCAGATAGCCGGCGAGGGCACTGAAGCCGAGACCGAAGCCAACCGCGATCGGAGCCATGATCGCGAGCAGACCGGGGGGCGCGAGCTCACGCAGGGAGTCGCGGGTAGCGATGTCGACGACGCGGCCGTAGTCGGGCTTCTCGGTGAAGTTCATGATCCCGGGCTTCTCCCGGAACTGCCGGCGGACCTCGAAGACGATGGCACCCGCTGCACGGGTCACCGCGTTGATCGCCAAGCCGGAGAACATGAACACCACGGCGGCGCCGATGATCAGCCCGACGAGGGTGTTCGGGGAGACCACGTCGTAGGCCCCGGCGATCCTCCCGATGGAGCTGCCGGCATCGGCCAGGGCGGTACCGACGGCGGCCGTGTACGACCCGAACAGTGCCGTGGCGGCGAGCACCGCGGTGGCGATGGCGATTCCCTTGGTGATCGCCTTAGTGGTGTTACCCACGGCGTCGAGGTCGGTGAGGATCTGCGCGCCGGCCTCGTCGACGTCTCCGGACATCTCGGCGATGCCCTGGGCGTTGTCGCTCACCGGACCGAAGGTGTCCATCGCGACGATGACCCCGACGGTGGTGAGCAGACCGCAGCCTGCCAGCGCGATCAGGAACAGCGACAGGATCACCGAGCCGCCGCCGAGCAGGAAGGCCAGGTAGACGGCACCAGCGATGATCACCGCGGTGTAGACGGCGGACTCGAGACCGACGCCGATACCGGACAGGACGACCGTCGCAGCACCGGTCAGCGAGGTGCGTGCAACGTCCTGGGTGGGCTTCTTGTCGGTGCCGGTGAAGTGGCCGGTGAGCCAGAGGATCACGCCGGCGAGCACGATGCCGAGCACCACCGCCCCGGTGGCGACGAGGCGCGGGTCGCGGTCGATGGCGGCGATGTCCTGGCCGACGTTGCGGAGCGCCGAGAACGACGACGGCAGGTAGACGAACGCCGCGATGGCGCTTGCGACCGCGGCGACGGCAGCGGAGATGTAGAAGCCGCGGTTGATCGCCGCGAGCCCGCTCTCGGACCCGCGAACGCGGGTGATGTAGACGCCGAGGATGGCGGTCAGGGCTCCGATCGCCGGGACGATCAGCGGGAAGACCAGGCCCTCGTCCCCGAAGGCAGACTTGCCCAGGATCAGGGCCGCCACCAGCGTCACGGCGTAGGACTCGAACAGGTCGGCCGCCATACCGGCGCAGTCGCCGACGTTGTCACCGACATTGTCCGCGATGGTGGCAGCGTTGCGCGGGTCGTCCTCGGGGATGCCAGCCTCGACCTTACCGACGAGGTCGGCGCCGACGTCAGCGGCCTTGGTGAAGATGCCACCGCCGACCCGCATGAACATCGCGAGCAGCGCCGCTCCGAAGCCGAAGCCCTCGAGCACTGCCGGGGCGTCACCGCGGTAGATCAGGACGACGACCGCCGCACCCAGCAGACCGAGGCCCACGGTCGCCATTCCGACGGTGCCGCCGGTGCGGAACGCGATCCGCATACCGGCCAACCGGCCCTCGGGCTCACGCGCGGCAGCAGCGACCCGCACGTTCGCGCGCGTCGCCAGCGACATGCCGAGGTAGCCGATGGCGGCGGAGAACACCGCACCGACGACGAAGAAGATGCTTCGGCCGATCTTGATATCGCCGTCCCCGGGGAGCAGGAACAGGATCGCGAAAATCAGCACCACGAAGATTCCGAGCGTCCGGAACTGGCGGCTCAGGTAGGCGGCCGCACCTTCCTGGACGGCCTTCGCGATGTCCTGCATGCTCGTGGTGCCCTCGCCCGCGGCCAGCACCTGGCTGCGGAACACCACCCCCATGACCAGAGCGATCACGGCGATGGCGGCGACCACGATCACCACGGTCACGTTGTTACCGGTGAGTGATACCTGCTGTGCTGTCGAGGAGACCAGCCCCGACCCGGCCACGGCGACGTGCCCCAGCATCCGTCCTCCTTGACGTCAGAAGAGCGCACCTTCACCACCGGGGCCGTTACGGGCGAGCCCGAGCTGCCGTACCAGCGGAGAGGGTGGAACGCGCCGGAGTCTACGCATGCGCAGTGTGG
>JASBSH010000253.1 GCA_030149025.1 Actinomycetales bacterium
GGACACGGTGCTGAAGTCCGGTCTCGTGCTCGCCGACGTGGGCGACGTCGGGTTCAAGGTCAAGAACTTCACGACCGCGAACATGGCCACGCTCGAAACCCACTGGGACGACATCAGCACCTCGCTGCGCATCGCGGCGGAGCTGCTCAGCGACTTCGGCCTCTCCGGCGGCACCCTGGCCGCCGACAGCGTGCTCATCCCGGTCGCCTACTACGTGCACCGCCGTGGGCTCACCCCGAGCTACCGGGTCTCCGACAAGAAGGAAGACCGCGAAGATCGCACCGCGCTGCGATCCTGGGTGCTCCGCTCGCTCATCGTGCGAGGCGTCTGGGGTTCCGGTCTGGACACGCTCCTGCGCGAGCTGCGCGAGGTGATCAAGAAGGACGGCGCCGCCCGGTTCCCGCTCGCAGAGATCGAGTACGCCATGGCTCGGCGTGGCAAGTCGCTGGAGGTCACCGAGGCGCTCGTCGAAGACATCCTCGGCCTCGGCTACGGCGGCGGACGGACGTGGGCTGTGCTCGCGACCTTGTTCGATCACGTCGACACGCGGATGCAGTACCACGTCGACCATGTCTTCCCGCAGGCACAGCTCGACGCCAAGACCATTCGTGCGGCGAAGTCCGACGATGGGATGCGGAAGTATTCGAACGCGCAGATCGACGAACTCGTCGCGCGTCGCGACCTGCTACCGAACCTGGAGCTGCTTCCAGGACCGGAGAACATCGGCAAGTCCGATACCGCGCCCGACGTCTGGCTCGCGTCCCACTACGAGGGAGCCGACGAGCGAGCTGCGTTCATCAAGGCCAACGCACTGCCCGGGGCTCTGCCGCATGGCGTCGAGGACTTCTTGACGTTTTTCGACGCCCGCCGCGATCTACTCATCGCGAGGATCAAGGACAAGCTGAAGACTCAGCTGGTCTCCGGAGGACCGACGGTGTCAGACGAGACTGCCGACGACATCGACGCCGAGCTGGGCGAGGGAGACCTCGACGACTGATTGTCAGGCGGTCGGGAGGTGCGCCGCGCACAGTCCGACGCGCAGGCTCTCCTCGCTGTCCAGGTGGTTGTCGCAGCGGACGCAGGCGACTCCCCGGAAGATCACGCTCGGTTGGTCAGGGTCGGCGTCGACCGGGGTGGTGTCGTATGCGTCAGCGAATCGCGTGGTCAGCCGCGGGTGGCGGCGGCCGAGGACGCGGTGCACCTCTGCTTCGGTGCGCGGTGGGTTCTTCTGCGTCTCGGCAATCAGGGCGAGTGCGGTGCGGTAGGCCTGTTCGCTGTAGCGCAGAGCCATGAAGTAGTCCGGGTTGACGGCGCTCATCTCGTGCTTGGCGAGGTCGGCGAACGCGAAGTCGTCCACGTCCGTGGTGATCAAGTACCGTGCCCCGGCGGCGATGGCGTCGGCGATGACCTTGCGGTCCTTGATCGTCTTCGTGACCAGCCCGCGGGTGCTCCGCGCTGTCGGAGACAGGTTGACGCGCAGGTGCTTCCTCCGGACGACGGACGTGGGCATCGCACCGCGGGCATGCCCGTCGGCCTCGGTCTCCACGTGCTGGGACCACGTCCATCCCAGCCCCTCGGCGCTCGCCCCGGTGAGCACCAGGGTGCGGGTGAGCGGGGACGCGAGCGTGTTGGCGTCGAGGAACAGCAGGGGTGCGTCAGTCACCGAACAGCTCGGTGGCGATGTCGTCCGCGGTGGCCTCGGCCATGCGGCGCATCATCTCGGTGCTGAACCGCTCGTACTCGGCCAGCGTGATCCGGTTGTGCGTGCCGACCTTGATCGCCTTCAGCTCCCCGGTCGCGATCCGGCGACGCACTGTTGTGCGCGACATGCTCAGCCGCCTGCCGACCTCGGCCGGGGAGAGCAGCTCGACCTCCGAGGACAGGCGGACGACCTCGCCGCGCTGTCTGGCCGAATCCAGGAATGCGCGCATGCGCGCCCAGTCGTCATCCGATAGGTGCGCCGGGTTCACCGACATCGTGTCGCTCATACCCCAATGATAGCCACTCGCGGCCACTTGTGGTTGTGTAACTGGCCGCACGATCGTCGTCGGCATGATCACACCACCCGGCACAGGGGCAGGGCCGCGACCGCGAACGCCTGTGCTTGCTGGCCGACGAGCCGCCGGGTCTCGCAGGAGGCTTGCACCGCGGCCTGCTCGATCGCGGAGATGGATTCCTCGAGCTTGTCCTCGGTGCGCGCCGAGACGGCGATGAGGCCGGTGTAGCGCAGCACGCCGTGGCCGGCGGTGAGGTCGGACTCCTGCTGGAGCACGTCCTGGAACTCGGCGGTGCGTTCGGCGTCCTCGATCTGGCCCATGCGGGCGCGCTGGGTGGCGTCTGACAGGAGGCCGACCTTCTTCTTGCGGATGTCTCGGGCGGCGACGTCCGCGCGCACCGGAGTGAAGATCATCGAGAACGTGCGCTGGATGCCCGAGGTGAGCAGCAGTGGCCGCAGGAAGTCGGGGTAGACCGAGGACCGGGGCCACTCCGACACCCACAGCACCGCGTGGTACGCAGAGTCGGTACGGATTCGCTCCCACGTCTCGTTGAGCCCGACCGGACCCGCGGTCGCCAGCGACCGGCCGATCTCGCCGTGCCGTTCGAGCGCCTGGGCCGCGGCGGGGTCGTAGGCGGAGCGCAGGATGACGGCGACCTCGCCAGGGCTGAGCCATCCGATCGGGGTGATGTCGGCGGCGCGCAGCGCGGTGGCGAACGTGGCCATCTCCTGCCGGAGCACCGCGGCGGTGCCGCGCATCCCTCCGCCCGCGGCGCGGATCTGCCTGGCGCACGCGCGGATGTCGAGCGAGAGGGAAATCGTCGTCGCGTGCCGCTCGCTGGCCGGGCCAGCTCGGCCGATCAGCTCGCGGTAGTTGATCGCGGGCCAGGAGTCGTCGTCCTTCCCGTAGTGGGTCCACCACTCGGCCAGGCCGCTGCCCGAGTCGGGCAGGGTGCGCTCGGACACCTGGAGTCGCGCGATGCGCCCGGAGCGGCACGCGGTGGCGAGGACCCGGCCCCACCCGGTGACGCGGCGCTCCTGCTCGCCGGGATCGAGGAGCACGAACGCGGGGTGCGTCACGCCGACGACGGCGGTGAGGGTCTGGGCGTGCGGGTCGTGGATCATCGCCGCGCCGGTCTCGGGGTCTTCCCACTCGCGCAGCGCCGCCGCGTCACCGGGCAGCGCGAGCGTTCCCGCCGGGCGGGGCTTGACGACGTGGTGCCGGAAGATGAGCTGGCGGCCTGTGGCGCGCCATAGCCAGCGGCTCGCGATCGGCACCCACTCGATGGGCTTGCGCCCGCCGAGGGGAACGAACGCGAGGATAACGGCGGTGGCCCAGATCGGGGAGGTCCAGGCGAACACCATGCCGCCACCGGCATAGATCGCGGCGATGAACGCGACCAGACCGACCGCCAGCACGATCAGCTGTGGACCGGAGAGGCCGAGCAGCACGCCGCGCTTGGCGAGCCGGGAGAACTGCACCGGGGTGAGCCGCCCGGTCGGAGTGCCGTGGTCCAACGCCATGGGAGTAGTCCTTTACACAGATGCGGGTTCGTTCACGGAAGGCTTCGACGGCGCGGGCGGCACGGGGGCCGAGGTTCGCGGAACCGGAGGCGGCGACGACGGCGGCACAGCCCTGGCTGGCGGAGCGCCCGGCGAGTCCGGGGTGGCAGGGGCGGCGGCATCCGCATGACCTGCGGCGGCCCCGCCGACGGCGGTACCCGCCTTCGGGCCGGCCGTCGCCGCGGCCTT
>JASBSH010000256.1 GCA_030149025.1 Actinomycetales bacterium
GAGATCCTGCTCCAGGCGGATCTCACAGCTGTCGCTCCCGGCCCTCTGGTTCCCGACCTGCGCAGGGAGCTGGCATTGATCGCGGACGTGGAGTCCCGGGGCGGGGCGACGGTCTACCGGTTCCGTGACTCCGCGATCCGCCGCGCTCTCGACGCCGGGCGGACCGCGGAGGAGGTGCTCCAGTTCCTGGCCAGGCACTCGAGAACCCCCGTGCCACAGCCGCTTGAGTACCTGGTCAAGGACGCGGCTCGGAGGCACGGCCTGATCAGGGTCGGGACCGCCAGCTCCTACTTGCGCTCGGACGACGAGGCGGTGCTCGGCGAGCTGCTGGCGGACAGGCGCACCGCCGTCCTCCGGTTGCGCCGACTCGCCCCCACGGTGCTCGCAGCCCAGGCGGACCCGAACGTCGTTCTTCAGACCCTCCGCGAGATCGGCCTGGCCCCGGCCGCGGAGGGGCCTGACGGTGGACTCGTGCTGAGGCGCCCCGACGAGCGCCGGACGCCGCCCCGCCAGCCGCCCCGCCCTGTCGGGGTCGGCCCCCGCCTCGAGCCGTCGTTGGCCGAGGCGGTCGTTCAGGGGTTGCGCCGGGGCGACGCCGAACCACCGGCCAGGACGGCAGAGGGGAACGGGCCGGTACCACCGCCCATGGACCCTGCGACCTCGTTGGCCGAGCTACGGGCAGCGGCTGCGGGCCGGCGGCGGATGTGGATGGGGATCAGCGACCCGACGGGCCAGGTGACCCGGCGACTGGTGGAGCCGCTCGGCGTGTCGGCCGGCCGCATCACCGTGTTCGACCACGGCGTCGGGGAGGTCCGCACGGTTTCGGTGCACCGCGTCACGGGCGTTGCGCCCGCGGAGGAGAACGGCTCCGTGAAGCCCTGACGACAGTGGGCGATCTTCGGTGCCGGCCGGGCCTCCCTGAGCGATTCGTAGGCAAGCCACCAGACGTACATGGTTTCTTCACACCTCAGAGGGACCCTTGAGAGCCGAGGCGACCGCCTCTGTGGGGCCTGGAGCCACCACGACAAGGACAGGAGCACTGAGGACACGATGAACAAGCGCATCACGGCACTCGTCGCGGGTGGCGTCTTGGCGGGGGCGTCCCTGTTGGGCGTTCCCGCCTACGCACTTGCGAACCAGAGTGACGCAACGCCGTCGGGCGCCGCGGCAAGCAGCAACGACATACGGCAGATGGGCGCCGCCATGTCTGACCCCCAGTTTCAGAACCAGATGAAGAGCTTCATGTCCGAGATGATGAGCGACCCTCAGCTGCGTCAACAGATGGTTTCGATGATGTCTGAGGCGATGGCCGAAATGGACGGGCAGATGGACGGGCAGATGGACATGGGCGACATGGGCAGCGGCACTCCGCAGGGCAAGGGCAAGGCCACGCCCTGAGGGTCGGACCCCTCACGGCGACCGCTTCGAAAGAAGATCCCCAGACGCGGTGCTCGGCGAACTGCTGGGCCGGCATCACCACCCATGGACCCGGCCACCTGGTTGGCCGAGCTTCGGTCAGCGGCGGCTGATCGGCGACGGATGTGGATGGGCATCACGGACCCGGCGGGCCAGGTCCCCCGCCGACTGGCCGAGCCCCTCGGCGTCTCCGCCGGTCGCATCACCGTGTTTGACCTGGCGTCGGGGGTGCGCACGGTGTCGGTGCACCGCGTCACGGGAGTCGCACCAGCGGAGGAGAACGGCTCCGCGGGGCCGTGACGATAGGTTGCGGAGGACACCGACCACTTGGGGGACCGCAGGGATGAGACCGCACCATGAGTGAACGCGACGACGAACGACCTTCGCCCGAGCAACCCGGGCAATCCGGTCCCCCTCAGTACGAGCCGGGCGGGTACGGCGAGCAGTCGCCGTACCCGCAGTCCCCCTACGGGCAGGGGTCCCCCTACGGTCAACCCCCGTACGGTCAACCCCCGTACGGATCGACACAGTCCGGCTCGTCCCCGTACTCACCCGCCCCCTACACCGGCGGGCCGCAGCCCGGGCAGGCCCCGTCCGTGCCGCCGTCCACGATCGTCCTCGCCGTGATCTCAGGTCTGGCGACGTTCACCGGCTGGGCCGCACCCATCGGCCTGGTACCGCTGATCATGGCGATCATCGCCCTGGCCAGCTACAAGAGTGACCTGGAGAAGGCGCAACGGCTGACGCGCTGGGGCTGGATCCTCTTCGCCGTCCTTGCGGCGGTGGCGGTGCTGATCGTCCTGCTGGTCGTCGCGCTGGTATTCGCCCGTTCCTGACCGGCAGAGCGCTGCCGTCCCCCTGCGCGGGAAGGGTGCAGCCGGGGCCGTGGTTGACGACCGAGAACCCGGCCCGGAAGGAAGCATGTGAACGACGGACCACTCATCGTCCAGAGCGACAAGACCCTGCTGCTCGAGGTCGACCACCCACAGGCGCACGAGTGCAGGCGGGCGATCGCGCCCTTCGCCGAGCTCGAGCGGGCCCCCGAGCACGTGCACACCTACCGACTCACCCCGCTTGGCCTGTGGAACGCCCGAGCCGCGGGTCACGACGCGGAGCAGGTTGTCGACGTCCTTCTCGAGTACTCCCGGTACCCGGTACCGCACGCGCTGCTCGTCGACGTCGCCGAGACGATGGCGCGTTACGGCCGGCTGCAGCTGCTGAAGCACCCCACGCACGGGCTGGTTCTGCACGCCCTCGACGTGCCCGTCCTCGAGGAGGTGCTGCGCAGCAAGAAGGTCGCACCGCTGGTCGGTAAGCGCCTCGAGCCGGACACCGTGCTCGTCCACCCGAGCGAGCGCGGCCACCTCAAGCAGGTCCTGCTCAAGCTCGGCTGGCCCGCGGAGGACCTCGCCGGGTACGTCGACGGCGAGGCGCACCCGATCGAGCTGGTCACCGAGGGCTGGGGCCTGCGGCCCTACCAGTCGGACGCCGTCACGCACTTCTGGCACGGAGGCTCCGGTGTCGTGGTGCTCCCGTGTGGGGCAGGGAAGACGATCGTCGGTGCCGCGGCGATGGCCGAGGCATCCGCGACGACGCTCATCCTGGTCACGAACACGGTGTCGGCGAGGCAGTGGCGCGACGAGCTGCTGCGCCGGACCTCGCTGACCGAGGAGGAGATCGGCGAGTACTCAGGGTCCCGGAAGGAGATCCGGCCGATCACGATCGCGACCTACCAGGTGATGACGACGAGACGGAAGGGCGTCTACACGCACCTGGAGCTGCTCGACGCTCGTGACTGGGGCCTGATAATCTACGACGAGGTGCACCTTCTCCCGGCGCCGATCTTCAGGATGACGGCGGACCTACAGGCCCGACGGCGGCTCGGACTCACCGCGACCCTGGTCCGCGAGGACGGGCATGAGGGGGAGGTTTTCTCCCTGATTGGGCCGAAACGCTACGACGCTCCCTGGAAGGACATCGAGAACCAGGGATACATCGCTCCGGCGGACTGCGTCGAAGTTCGGGTGACCTTGCCGGAATCGGAGCGTCTGGCCTACGCC
>JASBSH010000264.1 GCA_030149025.1 Actinomycetales bacterium
GAGGACGTCGTCGAGGAGATGGTGGACGCCGGCCTCGCAGGTCTCGAGGCCGACCACCGGGACAACCCTCCCGAAGCGCGGCAGCGGATGCGCGAGATCGCGAAGGCCCACGGCCTGTTCGTCACCGGGTCCAGCGACTACCACGGCTCGGGGAAGCAGAACCGGCTGGGTGAGTTCACCACGTCACCCGAGGTGCTCGAGCAGATCGAGGAACAGGGTGTCGGCAAGGTCGTCCGGCCCTGATGGACCTGACGGCCGGCTGATGACCGAGATGGCCTGCTGATGGACGGCATCGAGAACCTCGTCAACATCCGCCTGCTCACGGAAAGCTTCGTGACGCTCTTCGTGATCATGGACCCGCCAGGGACGCTGCCGATCTTCCTGGGCCTGACGTCCACCATGACGCGCACCTCCCGGATCCGGGCTGCCCGCCAGGCGGTGCTGGTGGCGTTCATCGTGATCGTGGTGTTCGCTGTGTTCGGCAAGCGGATCCTCGACTACCTGCACATCACACTGCCCGCGCTGCAGACGGCGGGCGGGCTGCTGCTCCTGCTCATCGCCCTCGAGCTGCTCATGGGCAAGGAGTCCGATCCCGAGGCCGCCAAGGACGTCAACGTCGCCCTCGTCCCACTTGGCACCCCGCTGATGGCCGGTCCGGGGGCGATCGTGGCGACGATGGTGTTCGTCCAGCGCTCGCAGGTCCCGGCCGACTACGTGGCCGTTGCGCTCGGCATCTTGCTGGTCCACGTCGTCATGTACCTGTTCCTGCGCTTCGCCGGCGCGATCCACCGCGTCCTCGGCACCGGCGGGGTCACCCTGGTCACCAGGATCGCCGGTCTGCTGCTGTCCGCCATCGCGGTGCAGCTGATCGCCGACGCCGTGCGCGCCTTCATCGGCGCCGCCTGACCCCATCGGACCGGGCCGGCCCACAGCGTGCGCGGAGTTCCGCGGTTGACGTTGCAGTTTTGCAGGCCACCTTTGAACTTGTGCGACGTTCTGCAGGCGGCTTTTCGCCGTTTCGTGCTCAGAGGCTCAGGATCGGATCTGCAGAACGTCGCTCAAGATTTCCGGAGCGGTCCGGCTGAACCGGAGTTTCATGATCACCTGCGTGGTGGTGGCGAGACGGTAGCGTGCTGGACCGTGCGGATCGGAGTCAGACGGCCTGTTCCTCGGCATGCTCGAGCCGCACCTCGAACCACACCCGCTTGCCGTCGACGTTGCTGCGGCACCCCCAGCGGTCGGCCAGCATGTCGACGAGCTGCAACCCCCGGCCGTCGACAGCCCACAGGTCCCACTCCATCGGCACGACCTGACCCGGCCGATCGTCGTCAACCTCGATCCGGACGGCGCCCCGCTTGGCCATCCCGGCCCGTAGCGTCACGGGCCCGGCGCCGTGACGGATCGCGTTCGTGACCAGCTCGCTGGTCAACAGCACGGCAACGTCGGCAGCGTCCCCGCCGACCCCCCACCGCTCCAGGAGGTGGCTGAGCGCCCGGCGTGCGCGCCCGACCTCCGTCGGCGCGTCGCCCAGCTCGGCAATCAGCTCCACGGCGGGATTGTCCACCATGCAACAAGGACCGGCATGATTGCCCCCGATGACGAACGGGATAGGCCGAGTCCGCGGGACACCACCCCCCCTTTGAGCTGATCATGCAATCCCGGTACACGCGGTGAACCGGGATTGCATGATCAACTCCCTAGGTGGACGGCGCGCCCGTGCCCGACCCGCCCTTCGAGCCGCCGCGGCTGCGCCGGCGACGACGCGGGGAACCGGCGGCGGGGGAGGCCGCCTCACCACTGCTGCCACCGTCGGGCGCCGACGGGCTCAAGGCAGCCGAGGGGCTGGAAGCGGCGCCCTGGTCGCCCGAGGGCGTTGCGGCGTCCACGGGTTTGCCACCGCGGGTGCGTCGGCGGCTACGCGAGCGGCGAGGCGGACGCTCGCCGCCCTCCTCGTCGCGGCCGCGGGACTCGTCGCGGCCGCGGGACTCGTCGCGGCCGCGGGACTCGTCGCGGCCGCCCTCCTCACCGCGGCTGCGGGAGGCGCTGCGACCGCCCTGACCACGACCGCCGCTGCGCGACCCACCGCTGCGCGAATCACCGCTGCCCGACCGGCCGCCCCGGCCCTTGCCGCCGGTCTCGCCGAGGTCCTCGATCTCCTCGGCGTCGAGGCCGGCACGAGTGCGGCGGCTGCGGGGGAGCCGACCGGTGACGTCCTCGGCGATGTCCAGGTCGGTGCGGATGTGCTCGGACGTGGAGTAGGTCTCCTCCGGCTCGGCGAGGCCGAGGTCGAGGGCCTTGTTGATCAAGCCCCAGCGCGGGAGGTCGTCCCAGTCCACGAAGGTGACGGCAATGCCCTGCTTCCCCGCGCGGCCGGTGCGGCCGATGCGGTGCAGGTAGGTCTTCTCGTCCTCGGGTGCCTGGTAGTTCACGACGTGCGTGACGTCGTCCACGTCGATGCCGCGTGCCGCGACGTCCGTTGCGACCAGCACGTCGACCTTCCCGTTGCGGAAGGCGCGCAGCGCCTGCTCTCGAGCGCCCTGGCCGAGGTCACCATGGATCGCTGCCGCGGCGAAACCGCGCTCGGTGAGCTCGTCGGCGACCTTGGCGGCGGTCCGCTTGGTGCGGGAGAAGACGATCGTCAGCCCCCGCCCACGGGCCTGGAGGATCTTGGCGAGCAGCTCGACCTTGTCCATCGCGTGGGTGCGGTAGGCGAACTGCCTGGTGTTCTTGACCGTCTTGCTGAGGTCGTCCGGCTCGGAGGCGCGGATGTGGGTCGGCTGCGACATGTAACGACGGGCCATCGCGACGACCGGCCCCGGCATGGTCGCGCTGAAGAGCATCGTGTGCCGACCGGCGGGCGTGAGCGACAGCAGCCGCTCCACGTCGGGCAGGAAGCCGAGGTCGAGCATCTCGTCGGCCTC
>JASBSH010000297.1 GCA_030149025.1 Actinomycetales bacterium
GTGCTGATCGAGCCGGCCGAGATCCTCGAGGACTCACCGCGCGGCGCGAACGACCTCTACGTCGCCATGTCTCGGCCGACCCAGCGGCTGCGCGTGCTGCACGCCAAGCCGCTGCCTGAGGGCTTCTGACCCACCAGGTCCTGATCATGCAGTTGCGCACGCGCCGACCCGAACCCCTCAGGTCGTGATCATGCAACTCTGCACGTATCGACCCGAACGCGTCAGCCCTGGGCCTGCGCGTCCTCGATCCTGAACCCGACCTTCAGGCCGACCTGGACGTGCGCGACCTCGTCGTTCTCCAGATGCCCGCGGATCTCGGTCACCTCGAACCAGTCCAGGTTGCGGGTGGTCTGGGCGACGCGGCTGATCCCGTTGCGCACCGCCGCGTCGATCCCCTCCGGGGACGAACCGACGACCTCGATCACCCGGTACACGTGCTCGGACACGGCAGGCTCCCTCCTCACGCCCGGCGGCCCGGCGCCCCGGGACTGTCCCCCCTCCACCCCGCAGCATGGTCACTTCCCGCGGGACGCGCCAGGCGGGTCGCTCGGAACCACCGTTCTGGCTGGCGGGCGGGTCGGCAGTGGACGCTCAGCGGGGCAGCTCGTGCAGGCGCACGTCGACGAGCGCTCCGCCCACCACTGTGGCGGTCATGTAGGTGCAGAACGGCTGCCGGCGCCGGTCCGTCGGGGACCCGGGGTTCAGCAGCCGCAGACCGCGTGGTGTCGTCGTGTCCCACGGGATGTGGCTGTGCCCGAACACCAGCACGTCCGCATCCGGGAACCGCTCGTCGCACCGGCGTTCGCGACCGGACGCCTGACCGGTCTCGTGCACGACACGCAACCTCACGCCGTCCAGGTCGATCGCCCCGACCTCGGGCAGCCGCGCCTGCAGATCTGGCCCGTCGTTGTTGCCGTAGCAGGCGACCAACCGGCTCGACCGGGCGTGCAACGCGTCGAGCAACGCGACGTCGACCCAGTCGCCCGCGTGCACGACCACGTCCGCCGCGTCCACCGCCGCCCACACTTGCGGCGGAAGGTCCTTCGCGCGCTTAGGGACGTGCGTATCCGCCACCAGGACGAGCCGGGTAGCGGACATCGCGGCAGCTCCTGGCCGACGCCTAACCGACCACCGGTTCCCCGCGGAGCTCCACGCCGGCCTCGGCCATCTGCTGCAGCGCCTTGTTCGTCGTCTCACGGGCGACACCGGCGGTCATGTCCAACAGGACGGTGGTCGCGAAACCCTCGCTGGCGGCGTCCAGCGCGGTGGCGCGAACGCAGTGGTCGGTCGCGATCCCGACCAGCTCGACCTTCTCGACCCCGCGCGCACGCAACCAGGGAGCCAGAGCCTGCGGGGCGCCGTCCTCGTCCGTCGTCATGGCCTCGAAACCGGAGTAGGCGGCCGAGTGGAGCCCCTTGCGGAACTGTGCGTCGACGCCCGAGGTGTCCAAGTCCGGGTGGAACCGGGCGCCGTTGGTGTCGGCGACGCAGTGAGCGGGCCACGTGTCGACGTAGTCGGGGGAGTCGCTGAAGTGGACGCCCGGGTCGATGTGCCAGTCCTGCGTCGTGACCACGGCGTCGTAGCGGTCGCGGTTCGCGCGCAGGTGCTCGCTGATGGCCGACGCGACGCCGGCACCGCCGGTCACGGCGAGCGACCCGCCCTCGCAGAAGTCGTTCTGGACGTCGACGACGATCAACGCTGTCTTGCGGCCGGTCATACCACTGCCTCCTCCTGCTCGTACTCCGTCGGGATGGCCGGTTCGCCTCGCTGCAGCCGATGTGCCACCGGGGGAAGCTCGGCGAAGGACGCATGGTGTCTGGCCCTCGCGGCGACGACCGCGGCCGGCCCGGTGCGGGACGCGTCGACTTCGCCGTCGACGACGAGCGGCACCAGCAGCACACGGTCGTCGCCGTCGTCGACCGGCGGCCGGCCGATGCCGATCACCTCGGCTTGTGCGATACCGGACTCGTTGCGTCGCCTCATGGCGTACTTGCGCCCACCGACGCTGACCTTGTGTGCGGATGCCTTTGCCACGCTGACCATCTCGCCGTCCCGGCCCTCGCGCGCGACCAGCTTGTAGACGAGTCCG
>JASBSH010000300.1 GCA_030149025.1 Actinomycetales bacterium
GGAGCCAGACCACTCTCCTCCAGAACCAGCTGGACGGCGCGCGTCACCTTCGCACTCACGACGACCGTGCGACCGCCGTAGGCCCTGACGGCCTTGAGCGCGTCGGCGGCACCGGGCAGCGAGACCACCGCCGGCGCCTCCGGTGAGTCATGCAGGGTGCGGTACCGGACGGTCAGCGCGTCGTGGTCGTGCACGGGGGCGAGGGCGTCGAGCGTGTGGGACAGCGGGGGGCCGATGAAGGGCCAAACCTCCTCGTCGGTGACGTGGATGCCGACCTCGCTGAGCGTCTGCCGCAGGCACCCGGCGATGCGGGCGCGGCTGTCGACGAGGGTCATGTCGAGGTCGAAGCCGACAACCGGACGCACTGCCATGTCTCGAGGTTACGTGGCGAGGCGACGTGGCGAGGCGACGTGGCGGCGATCTTCCCGCGTGCCACGGTCGTAGCGGTGCCCGATCCATAACGATTTGTCACGAGCTCTTGACGCTGAGTGAGCAGGGGCTGTTCAGTCTGCTCGGGGGTGGCCGGCAGGAAACCGCCGTCCACCCCTTCGTCATATCACCGACCGAGGAGGACACTCCGTGTCGAGTTCAATCCGTGCGAGGGCCAAGCGCCGGACCCTCGCCGTCCTCGCGAGCGCCGGGCTGGTGGCAGCGACCCTGTCGACCGCCGGTACCGCGAGCGCCGCGCCGCCGCCTCCCCCGGGAGACGACCGGTTCGAGGCCGGCAGGTACGTCGTCGTCATGAAGGACGAGCCGGTCATCGGGTACGAGGGCGGCGTCCGCGGCTTCGCGGCGACCAAGCCGGCCGAGGGCGAGAAGCTCGACGCCGACAGCCCCGCCGCAAAGCGGTACCGCGCGCACCTGAAGGGCAAGCAGGACCAGTCCCTGAAGCGCGCGGGCAACCCCAAGACGCTGTACCGGTACACGAACACCATCAGCGGGTTCGCCGCCGACCTCACGGCGCAGCAGGCCACCGAGCTCGCCAAGGACCCGGCGGTCCTGACGGTCGCCAAGAACGAGCTGATGAAGCCGGACACCAACGCGTCACCGGAGTTCCTCGGGCTGACCGGTAAGAAGGGCGTCTGGGACCAGCTCGGCGGTCCCACCCCGAAGGGTGCCAAGGGCCCGCGGGGTGCGCAGCTGGGCGCCGGCGCGGGAGTGGTCGTCGGTGTGATCGACACCGGTATCCGCCCGGAGAGCACCTCCTTCGCCGACAACGGAATGCCAGCCCCGCGCGGCTGGAAGGGCGAGTGCGAGACCAGCGCCGACTTCCCGGCCGGCTCCTGCAACAACAAGCTGATCGGCGCCCGCTACTTCGTCGAGGGCTTCGGGGCGAACCGCCTGGCCGACTACGAGAGCCTCTCGCCGCTGGACATGGCCGGTCACGGTACGCACACCGCGAGCACCGCGGCAGGCAACTACGGGGTGCGCGCGAGCATCGACGGGCGGGACCTGGGCACGATCTCCGGTATGGCACCCGCGGCCCACGTCGCGGCCTACAAGGTCTGCTGGGACGACAACGCCGGCGGTGGCGGCTGCTCCACGGCCGACAGCGTGGCCGCGATCGACCAGGCCGTCGCCGACGGTGTGGACGTGCTGAACTTCTCGATCAGCGGCACCACCGACAACTTCCTCGAGCCGGTGGAGCTGGCGTTCATGTTCGCCGCCGACGCGGGGGTGTTCGTCGCTGCCTCCTCCGGCAACAGCGGC
>JASBSH010000306.1 GCA_030149025.1 Actinomycetales bacterium
ACGTCGCGTACCGATCCGGCTTCCTCGCCGACGCCGCGACGATCACGCGGATCGCGCACGACGCGGGCGCCCTGGTGCTGTGGGACCTGTGCCACTCGGTCGGCTCGGTGCCCGTCGAGCTGGACGCCTGGGACGTCGACCTCGCTGTCGGCTGCACGTACAAGTTCCTGAACGCGGGCCCGGGGGCGCCGGCCTTCGGGTTCGTCAACTCGCGGCTGCACGGAAGGCTCAGGCAGCCGATCTGGGGCTGGATGGGTCGCAAGGACCCGTTCCACATGGCGCACGGCTACGTGCCGGCCGACGGGATCCGCGGCATGGTCAGCGGCACGCCGCCGATTGTCGGCATGCTGGGCGTGCGTGTCGGCGTCGAGATGCTCGCGGAAGCGGGAATCGAAGCCGTGAGGCGAAAGTCGTTGCGGCTTACGGACTTTGCACTTCAGATCGTCGACTCCTGGCCGACCGAGCTGGGTGTCAGGGTCGCCTCACCGCGTGAGCACGCCCGACGCGGCGGCCACATCACCATCTGCCGCGAAAACTTCCGCGAAGTCAATGCAGAGCTGTGGCGCCGCGGCGTCATACCGGACTTCCGCGAGCCGGACGGGATCAGGATCGGCCTCGCTCCCCTCAGCACCAGCTTCGAGGAGGTCCTCAACTCGATGCAGGTCATCCACGACGTGGTCACCGGGCACCGGACCACCGAGACCGGCACCGGCCGCGAGACCGACGAGAGGAAGGTCGAGGCGACCGCGTGAGCGCACGGCTGGAGGAGCACCGCCCACCCGCCACCGACGGCTCACTCGTCCGCACCTTCATCGGCTCCTGGTTCCGCGAGGTCGGCGGCTGGATGGCCTCCGCCCACGTCGTCCAGCTGCTCGGTGACGCCGGCCTCACCACTTCCAGCGCCCGCACGAACCTCTCGCGCGTCAAGGCCAAGGGGCTGCTCGCAGCGGAGCCGCGTGACGGCGTCCCCGGGTACCGCCTGACGCTCCAGGCGCACCCGATGCTGGCGCGAGGAGACCGGCGCATCTACGGGCATCCGCAGATGACGACGAAGGACCCGTGGCTCGTCGTCGTGTTCTCCGTGCCGGAGGCGCGCCGCAACCTGCGGCACCGGCTGCGCTCGCAGCTGACGTGGCTGGGGTGCGGCTCGGTCGCACCCGGGGTCTGGATCGGCCCGGGCCACCTGCTCGAGGAGACGCGGGAGGTCCTCACGGAGGTCGGGCTCGAGCGCTACACGACCCTGTTCCGCACCACGAAGCCGCAGGTCCACGGGGATCTGCGTGACGCCGTCCGGCAGTGGTGGGACCTGGAGGCGCTGAGCGACCTGTACACGTCCTTCATCGAGGGGCACGCGGCGGCCGCGCAGCGCGCCGCCGCCGGTGACCTCAGCGACCAGCAGGCGTTCGTGCTCCATCTCCGCGCCCTGGACCACTGGCGGTCCATCCCGTACCTCGACCCCGGACTGCCCGCCGAGTACCTGCCGGACGACTGGGTCGGCGAGCGCGGGCTGGCGCTG
>JASBSH010000312.1 GCA_030149025.1 Actinomycetales bacterium
GGCGACCGGCGGTGCCGACGACCCCGACCAGAGCGAGGACGACGACACGCAGGTTCTCGAGGACGCCCCCGGCCTGACGGTGGTCGAGGACGACGTCGAGGTGGACCTCGGTGACCTCGACGACGAGGATCCGGAGGCGCCGCCGCCGTGGGCCGGGCACGCGGACCTGCTGGCGGACTACGGGGTCAGCGCAGAGCTGATGGTCGAGGCGTGCGAGGAGCACGCGGGGGACCCGGCCGCCGCGCTCGCGGAGGTCGGGGAGGTCGCCGGGTTCGGCGAGCTGCTCGACGCCCTGAGGTGACCTTCTCGTGGTGAGTCCCCACCCGGTGGGGCGTGCTGCCGGGTTCTCGGACGAGGAGCTGGTGGGGCTGGCCCTCGAGCGGTCGCAGCTGGCGGCTCTCACCGGTGACGTGCCGGTCGGCGCGGTCGTCGTCGGCCCGGACGGTGACGTCATCGGCGAGGGCTGCAACGCCCGGGAGGCGTGGCACGACCCGACCGCCCACGCCGAGCTGCTGGCGATCCGGCAGGCGGCCGCGGCGCTCGGGACCTGGCGGCTGGACGGCTGCACCCTGGCGGTGACCCTCGAGCCCTGCACTATGTGCGCCGGGGCGCTGGTGCTCGCCCGTGTGCCGCGCCTGGTGTTCGGGGCGTGGGACCCGAAGGCCGGTGCGACCGGGTCGCTTTTCGACGTGGTCCGTGACCGCCGGCTCAACCACCGGGTCGAGGTCGTCGGCGGGGTCCGTGAGGAGGAGTGCTCGGCCGCGTTGCAGGCGTTCTTCGGACAGCACCGGGGTTAGTTTGGCGCGGTCGCCTCTTGCGGCGTCGTTCGACCTGATTTCCGTGACCGTCGGCCGCCCGGGTACCCTCGTCGGCGGTGGCGTGTCCGAGCGGCCTAAGGAGCACGCCTCGAAAGCGTGTGAGGGGGCAACTCCTCCGTGGGTTCAAATCCCACCGCCACCGCCAGCCAGCCAGCCATAGCCATGGGGTCCTGACGAAACGGACCTTGTCGAGGTGACGAAACCCCCTGCGGAGTGGCCCGTCGGCCCTTCAGCTGGGGGTTTCGATCTGTCGTCGGCCGTGCGTCCGGTTCCGATGTCGGCTGGTGTCGGTCGCGGGCGATTTGGCCTCAAGGGTCGCCATGGGCGGAAGTCGACATGGCAAAGCAAGGGCACTTGCCAATAGGATGCCTGCATGGCAGAAAGTCTTCAGTTTGACACGAAGGTTAGTCGGGAGGGCCGGATCGTTCTCCCGGCTAACGCGCGGGCCGCTCTCGGCCTCAAGCCGGGGGACCGTGTTCATGTCACCGTTGAGGGAGGAGAGGCGCGGCTCGTGACTGCCCAGTCGTTGCTCCACCACGTGTGGGCGAAGAACCACGGCGGTGATGCCCGCGACTCCATTGAGGACGTCCGGCGGTCTCGCCGCGCCGACCAGTCACGTGCGGCCGCGAAGTGGGAGCGAATCAGTAAGTCCGTGGATGAGGACAACCGTAGCGAGGAAGAGATTGAGGCGGACCTGCTGGCTGCCCTGGGCATACCCCAGTGACCGAGGCGATCTTTGACTCCTCGGCGGTCGTCACCATGCTCCTCCAAGAGCGGGGATGGCAAGCAATCCAGCGGGTCCTGAGCAACCCTGCCGTCGACGCCATTCTGCCTGGCCCTGCGCTCACCGAGGTGGTCACGGTGGCCCGCCGGAAGGGCAACCAGAGCAGTGGGCGCGACATGTGGGACGCGCTCGCAGCGCTCGGTGTCCGCGTGGAACACCCCACTGAGGATGACCTTCTCCGCGCCGCCGAACTCATCGAACTCTCCGAGGCCCACCCCGGTGACGACAACGCCACGCTCTCGCTAGGCGACGCGCTCATCCTGTCCATCGGCGAGCGCCTCGACTGCACCATCGTCACCCGAGACACGTACTGGAGGTGGATGGTGGAGCAAGGGTTGCTCGCCCTCAAGGTCCACGTGCCGTAGCAAGCCGCCACGGTCACGCCCGGGCCACGGGGTGGTCGGGGACAGGCCTACTTCTGGATCGACGCAACGCCCCGCACGAGCACGTCCGGGCGATGAGTACCGATGACGGCCTTCGGTCTGAGTGGCGGGAGGTTCACCGCCAACTGCGAAGGAGACCGCCATGCCCGCACATGAAGGCAGCGTGAACGGCGGGACGTGCTGGGTCGAGCTCACGACCTCGGACGTCGACAAGGCCCGCAGGATCTACAGACAGCTCCTCGGCTGGGAGGCTGAGAAACCGGACCCGAAGTTCGGCGAGTACTTCAACCTCCGCACCAGCGGCGCCCGAGTGGCCGGCTGCATGACCGCGCAGCCCGGGATGCCGGCCAAGCCCGACGCCTGAACCGGGTTTTCATGATCATCGAATAAAGGGGACGGGGGTGAGGTGAGGCGGTGGCGGGATCCCATGATCACCACTTGACGATATGGAAGCGTCACCGCCTGGAGGGGCTAGTCGGCGTCGAGCTCCTTGCGGTCGCCGAGCTTCTTGAGGAGCCCGACCCCGGGCAGCCCCGCCAGGATGTCCCGCAGGTCGTCGACCACCTCGAGGATCTCGTGCACATCGGGCCCCACCCGGTCGAGCTGCAGCAGCAGGGGCAGCACGTCCTCGTCCAGGTGCTTGAGCACGACCGGCAGCCGGTCCACCAAGGACACGGCGGCGTCGATCTCGATCGGCTCGAGCGACTCGACGAGCCTGCGCGCGACCGGCAGGGCACGGTCGAGCACGTCGCGCGATCCGGTCAGCAGGTGGTCGCTGCGGTTGACCAGTCCGGAGCCGCCCTCCACCACCCGGTCGGCCTTGCGGGTGATGATCTGCGCGATGTCGAGCAACTCATCGGCCGATGCCGCGACCGAGCTCGACTGCGTCACGAGCCGGCTGGCGTCCTGCGCCGTCTCCGAGACTTGGTCCACCAGGGTCTCCGTGCGGACGAGCACGAGGTCCACTGCGTCCAGCAGCGCCTCCACCCGCTCGAGCAGCACGCGCACGCGGGACGGCAGCGGCTCGATCTCGGTGAGCAGGGCCGAGAACCGGCGGACGAGGGCGGGGACCTGCGGGACGACGTCCCGCACCTGGTCCGTCAGGTCCACAGCGGTCGCCGCGCCCGATCGGACGGCGCCCGCCACGTCGCGTGCCGTGCCGGCGGCAGACGACACGGCATCCATCAGCGAGCCGGCCACGCCGGCCGGGGTGAGCAGTTGCAGACGCACGCCGACAGTCTGGCCGAGGTGACGCCGTCCGGCTCGTTCCGAGCGAGGTGGGCGCCCGCTCTTACCGCGCTCGGAGAGCGGCGGCCGGGACTTTCGGCCCTGTTCTCCTGCTCACCGGACGCTGAGGATGCGGAAATGGACGGGACCGACTTCACCCCACGTCGGCACGGTCGCTACGAGCTGCGCCGCGCCGCGGATTCCGACGTTCCGGCGATCGCCGGCCTCTACCGATCGCTGTCGCAGGAGTCCATGCACCTGCGCTTCAACGGCCGCGTCGGCGCCGAACGTCTGGGGCAGCTGGCGAGGCTCGAGCCGGCCGGGGACGTGCGGGCACTTGTCGCGGTCCTGGACGGCGCGGTGGTCGCGGAGGCGCGGTACGAGCGGTTGGACTCCGGTGGGTACGAGTTCGGCCTCGTCGTCGCGGACACTGAGCAGCACCGGGGTCTCGGGGAGGCCATGCTCCGAGGGCTGCGCGAGATGGCGCGGGCGGAGGGCATCGAGACGCTGCGTGCCGTCGTCCGGGTGGACAACGTCGGGATGCTGAAGCTGTTGCAGCGCACCGGATGTGCCGTCGTCGAGCCGGCCGATGGTGACGTGCTCGAGCTCGAGGTGGCCACGGACGAGTACATGCCCGGCTGGGGCACCAGGCCCGTTGGGGCCGCTCGGCCTTGGCGGGTGCTCGTCGAGGCGCGGGGCATGTGGCCGTCACCGGAGACGCGGGCTCTGCGCGCGGCGGGGTACGACGTGCGTCAGTGCCTGGGACCCAGCCGGACGGCGGGACGCCCGTGTCCGCTGCTGGCCCTCGGTCGGTGCCGGCTCGTGGAGGAGGCGGACGCCGTCGCCTGCCTGCTCCCGGACGCCGACCCGGATGCGCTCGCGCTCATGGAACGGCACGCCGCCGACCTGGGAACACGGTTGGTGGCGACGAGTGGCCGGACCTGGCGGCAGGTCGCGCCCGTGCTCGCCCGCGCCGCCGGGTAGCCGCTCAGCCGGTCTTGCTCGGTGACGGGGTGGCCGACGACGTGGCTGAAGGTGTGACCGGCACGCAACCACTGGGGGACGGCGCAGGCGCAGGTGCGGTCAGCTTGGCCGCCTCCTTCGCCGGCGTCATCGTCTTGTAGGCGCTGCCCAGCGACAGGTCGACGATGAAGCCCTCGCGGCCGTCGTCCACGAGCTTGGCGCCAGGGATCTGCGCCGCGACGGTGCGGGCCGCCAACAGCCCCTCCGGGCCGTGCCGCACCTGCGCCGTCTCGGGGACCTTCGCGCCCCGCGCGTCGTTCCCCACATCCGACACATCGAAGCCGCGCTTTCGCAGCTCCCTGGCGACGGCACCGGCCAGTCCCCGGCGGTCGGTCGCGTTGAGCACTCGCACGGTGACGTCCCCCACCGGCGCCGAGGTCACGGTCGGCGTGGGGCACGGCTTAGCCGCGGCGGTAGCGCTTCCCTCGTTGGAGCCGAGCGGACCGGTCCACCATCCCCGGTAGACGCCGAAGGCGCCGACCCCGACTCCCAGCACAACGAGAACGACCAGTGCGAAGGATGCCGCCTGGCGGCGCCGTCGCCTGGCGGCCCGGCGCTCCAGCGCACGCCGCTCCTGGTAGCGGCGCTCGTCCTCCTCCGTCCACTCGTCCTCCAGTATCAAGTCGGGAGGTGGGACGTCCTGCGGTCGCAGCGGGTCGCCGTCCTGGCTGGTCACGAGGCCCTCACGCGTCCGTCACGAGTCCAGGACCAGGACGCGGGCGTGCAGGACCGGCCGGCCCTGGAGGGCGGCCCGGACCGCCCGCTGGAGCCCGTCCTCGAGGTACAGCACCCCCTGCCACTGAACGACGTGGGCGAACAGGTCGCCGAAGAACGTCGAGTCCTCCGACATCAGGGCGTCGAGGTCGAGCGTTCGTTTCGTCGTCACCAGCTCGTCGAGCCGGACCATGCGAGGAGCGACCTCAGCCCACTGGCGGGGCGTGGTGAGGCCGTGGTCCGGGTACGGGCGCGAGTCGCCCACGGCCTTGAAAATCACCCCCGCAGTCTAGGTGGATCGGTGGCTTCACCGACCGAGCCACGCTGTCGTGCCGGCCCGGCGCGGCCTGCCTCGCCCTTATGCGGTGATCATGGGATCGCGCCACCCTGTCGGAGATGGTGGCGCGATGGGCGTCCTGGAGGAGTTCGTTTCGTTTTGAGGTCTCTCGCTGCTGGTGCGATCGGGGGGGGGGCCTCGCCGGGGAGTCCGCTATGCGGAGCGACGCTCCTGCAGCGGTGCGAGGCCCACCACGAGCACCTCGCCACAGCCGATGCAGATCCGGTCCGGACAGTCGTCGTCGTGTCCGTCCATGCACGGCGGTGCTTCGAACGGCATGGGCTGGCCGCACGTCGAGCAGTGCCGGGTCTCGAGGGCAGCCCAGAGGAAACCGCCTGCGCTGCTCTCCCTTTCGCGTGTCGGTGTGCCTGCCATGTCTCCACGGTCGCACCGACGTCCGACAGTGCGTGGATGCCACGCCGACGAAACCCGACCGCCCCCTGACGAGGGGCACCCGTGGACTTCCTTGGACCGCACTGTCGGGGGGCAGCTTCGTTATCGAATAGTGATCTGCCGAAGCCAGTTTCGCCGTCCACCGCGCCCAGGATTGTCGGTGGGTCGAACTAGTGTTCTATCCATGGTGGCGGAGGTCCCTTCCAACGGCGGTGAAGGTGAGCGGGGTCTGCATCGGGTGCAGGCCCTGGTCGCCGAGCTGACCGCCGCCGCCCAGGAGCTGGTGAGTGCCCCGACGTGGTCGCTGACCGTCGCGGAGAAGGCCGAGGCGTTGGTGGCGGTGGACACCGCGGCCCGGGTGGTGGACGCCGCCCGGTTGGCGGTGATCCGGTCCCTGGACGGGCAGGACCTGTCCAGCATCGGCGGCGGGAACGTGCAGGGGTTGCTGGTCTCCCGGTGCCTG
>JASBSH010000321.1 GCA_030149025.1 Actinomycetales bacterium
TGCGGCGAGCCCGGCGTCCGGCTCGTCAGCTACGAGATCTACCCCGGCATCACTTACGCCGTGGAGGGCGCGGAGGCGCCCGCGACCGCCACGGCGGCGCAGTACGTCGACCAGGGCGTGATCGTGGTCAGCTCCTTCTCCAAGTACTGGGGCATGACGGGCTGGCGGCTCGGCTGGCTGGTCCTCCCCGACGACCTGATCGAGCCCGTCTACCGCCTGGCCGGCAACGTGGCGCTCTGCCCCCCGGCCCTCCCCCAGTACGCGGCCCTTGCTGCGTTCACCCCCGAGGCGATGGCCGCCGGGAGGGAGAACGTGCACCGCTACGCCGAGGCCCGCGCGTTCATCCTGAGCCGGCTCGACGACCTCGGGTGGTCGACGGTCGCACCTGCCGACGGTGCGTTCTACATCTACGCCAACATCGCGAAGTTCGGCCTCGACGCGGTCACCTACTGCGAGCGTCTGCTGGACGAGGCTGGTGTCGCCCTCACCCCGGGGACCGACTTCGACCCCGCCCGTGGCCACGACTGGGTGCGGCTGTCGTTCGCCGTGTCCCTGGACGTCGTCAAGCAAGCCGTCGACCGGATCGTCGCCTGGCAGCGGAGTCTCTGACCGGGCCTCCAGGCCGCCGGCGGGCTTGCTTATTGCAGTAAGGCCGCTTTACGATACTAAGCATGCGTCTGACGGACCGGGAGCAGCAGGTGATCGACCTGCTGCGCCGCGACCCGACGATGACCTCGGACGCGATGGCCGACCGGCTCGGCACGACCCGCGCGGCGATCAACGTCCATCTGTCGAACCTCACGAAGAAGGGCGCGATCCGCGGGCGCGGCTACATCCTCAGCGACGGGCCGACTGTCGTCGTCGTCGGCGGCTCGAACCTGGACGTCAAAGCCCGCACGATCGATCCGCTGCAACCGCGCACCAGCAACCCGGGCCGCGGAGGCATGGCGCCCGGCGGGGTCGGTCGCAACATCGCCGAGAACCTCGCCCGGCTGGGCACGAGGACGGTCCTCATCTCCTCCATCGGCCGGGACCCCTCCGGCGAGACGGTGATGGCGCAGACCGCAGCGGCCGGCGTCCGGATGGAGTACGTGCACCGCACCGACCGGCCGACCGGCACGTACGTCGCGCTGCTGGACCACGACGGAGAGCTGGTCGCCGCGGTCTCCGATATGGCAGCGACCACCGAGCTCGGCCCGAAGCACCTCAGCGCCGCACGGGACGTCATCGCCAGCGCGTCGCTGCTCGTGCTGGATGGCAACCTCTCGCCCGCCACGCTCGACCACGCGCTGGATCTCGCTCAGGCGGCCGGCGTCCGAGCGATCCTCGAACCGGTGAGCGCGCCGAAGGCGACTGCGCTCGCACCGCAGATCCTTCCCGCGCGGCCGCTGTTCGCGGTGACGCCGAACCGTGAGGAGCTTCAGGCGCTGACGGGGATGCCGACCCGGTCGCAGCGTCAGGTTCACGCCGCTGCGGAGGCACTGCACGACCGCGGCGTCACGCTCGTGTGGGTTCGCCTGGGCCGGCGCGGCTCGATGCTCAGTCGAAGGGCGGACGGGACGACGTCACGCACCCAGCTGCCCTCCCTCCCGGCCGTGGTCGAGGACGTGACGGGCGCGGGGGACGCCATGCTCGCCGCGTTCTGCCACGGGCTGCTCGAGGGGAGCGACCCCGTTGAGGGCGCCAGGCTGGGACACGCCGCGGCGGCACTGACCATCGCCAGCCCCTTCACCGTGCGGCCCGACCTGACACCCCGGCTGCTGCACAAGGCCATCGAGAAGGCCGACAAGACCGATCCGCCCCCCACCCGGAGCAACCCATGACCACGCAGAACATCACCCCGCACCCGTCCCTCGTCCTCACCGACGAGGTGGGCCAGGCTCTCCGAACCGGCGCCCCGGTCGTTGCTCTGGAGAGCACGATCATCAGCCACGGCATGCCGTACCCGCAGAACGTGCAGATGGCGCGCGAGGTCGAGCAGATCATCCGGGAGGGCGGCGCGGTGCCGGCGACGA
>JASBSH010000330.1 GCA_030149025.1 Actinomycetales bacterium
CAGGATGTGCTCGGTGCCGATGTAGTTGTGACCCAGCTGCAGGGCCTCGCGCAGCGACAGCTCGAGGACCTTCTTCGCGCGCGGCGTGAACGGGATGTGCCCGGACGGCGCCTGCTGGCCCTGGCCGATGATCTCCTGCACCTGCTCGCGGACAGAATCCAGGGAGATGCCAAGGCTCTCCAGAGCCTTGGCGGCGACGCCCTCACCCTCGTGGATCAGACCTAGCAGGATGTGCTCGGTGCCGATGTAGTTGTGGTTGAGCATCCGAGCCTCTTCCTGGGCCAGGACGACAACCCGACGGGCTCGGTCGGTAAACCTTTCGAACATCAAGTACTCCTCGCGAGCGGCCGGCTGCGGTGATCCGCTGCTGACCGTTCGATGCTATCCCCGGGTAGTGGGGCCGGCTGCCCGACATCCACCGCCCGAGACCACGTTGTGACGCTTCGCCACGTGTCACATGAAGCAACCGTGCGGGGCGGGACGGTGTTCCGCCACCCCCGTTCGCTGCTGGCGTAGAGGGCGACCCCGCCAACCCGCGCATCCGCGTAACCTCGGCAACGTGCGGATCGCCCTGTTCGTCACGTGTCTGGCCGACGCGATGTTCCCGCAGGCGGCCCCGCTCACGTGGATCAGCGGGCCGAGAGCGACCAGCGACATCGAGCTCCAGCGCGTGGAGGGGGTTCACGGTCCCCGGACGCTCGACGTGATCCTGGTCGCGGAGTGATCCTGGTGGCGGAGTGACCCGGGTGGCGCCCCGTCGTTGACCGGTGCCGATATCGATGGTGCTGATGGGTGCTGATGGGTGCTCATGCGGTCGCGAGGGCGCGGTCGCCGCACGACACTCCGGGGAGTGACGCGTTGGTCCAAGACAGCGGCCGCGGCCTTCTCCGCGCTCGGGGCGCTCGCGTCAAGGGACCTGCTGCAACGGAACCACTCGCCGCTGCGCAACTTCCCGGAACGGCGTCGAGAACGTTCAGCGCGAGATGCGACCACCTCGGCGGCCCGGGCCCGCCCGTTCTGTGCGACCTTCGGGACATCACACGCCGGCGTGTTGCGTCGCGAACGTCGCGCAGGACGGGGTGAGGGCGGCAAGCGTGAGGGCCGGGGCGCCATGTCGGCGTCCCGGCCCTTCCAGCCACGCCGGCGGACCGGCGGGAAGATCAGTGGGCGTTCGCGTACGCCTCGCGGATCTCGGCGGAGATGCGGCCCCGGTCGCTGATGTCGTAACCGTTCTTGCGAGCCCAGTCCCGGATTTCGCTGTTCGACGGACCACCGTTAGCGGATGCCCTCGCCCGGCCACCGGCAGAACGTCGCGAGGAACGGCCACCAACACGGCGGGCGCGCTCGATCCACGGCGCCAGAGCCTCCCGCAAACTCGCCGCGTTGTCCGAGTTCAGGTCGATTTCGTAGTTCACGCCGTCGAGAGCGAACGTAATGGTCTCGTCTGCGTCTCCGCCGTCTACGTCGTCAACCAAGATGACCTGCGTCTTCTGAGCCATTCCGCACTCTCCTCACATGTGAGACGCCGCCGATTCACCTGTTCACCGAGAATCAGGGCCGAGACCTTTTGATGAGCAAATCATCGCGCAGTTTCGGCGCGTCCGTCAAACCGTTGGAGGAATTGCCTCGAGGCGACGTTCGCTAGTCGTTCGGCGGATCCTTCTGCACACCCGCGTCTTTGCGCTCGGCGGCAGCGGCAGCGGCAGCCGCCTCTCGGTCCATCCTGGCGAGCGCGGCGCGCTCATTCCGGTCGGCCCGCAGGATGGCTCGGATTGCGAAGTAGAAGAGGAGGCCGACACCGATGGACGGGATCAGTGCTGCGAAAACCTCCATGACCCAAGGATACGTCTCGGTATCGCACGACCGCCAACGGGCTGCCTATCGACACATGGGCTCACCACGCCGGCAGTCGGCGCCGGCAGTCGGCGCCGGCAGTCGCGTCTACTCCGGCTTGACGAGTGGGAACAGGATCGTCTCGCGGATACCGAGGCCGGTCAGGGCCATCAGGAGCCGGTCGATCCCCATCCCCTGCCCACCGGCCGGAGGCATCCCGTACTCCAGCGCCCGCAGGAAGTCCTCGTCCACGCGCATGGCCTCTTCGTCGCCCATCGCCGCCAGCTTCGCCTGCTCCTCGAAACGCGCGCGCTGAACGACCGGGTCATTGAGCTCCGAGTAACCGGTCGCCAGCTCGAATCCCCGGATGTAGAGATCCCATTTCTCCACGACGCCCTCGATCTCCCGGTGCGCCTTCACGAGCGGTGACGTCTCCACCGGGAAGTCACGGACGAAGGTGGGCTCCCACAATCTGTCGCCGACCGTGACCTCCCAGAGCTCTTCGACCAGCTTTCCGTGGTTCAGGTGCTTGGGTTCGACGTCGAGCCCCAGCTTCTCGGCAAGAACCGACAGTCGGGGAACCGTCGTCTGCGGCGTGATCTCCTCACCCACAGCCTCGGACAATGACGGGTACATCGAAATGGAGGCCCATTCTCCCCCGAGGTCGTAATCGCTTCCGTCGACCAACGTCACGACCGTGCCACCGGTGGCTTCCACCGCTGCCCGCTGGACCAGCTCCTGGGTGAGATCCGCGACGGTGTTGTAGTCGCCGAACGCTTCGTAGAACTCGAGCATGGCGAACTCCGGTGAATGGGTGGAGTCGGCGCCCTCGTTGCGGAAGTTCCGGTTGATCTCGAAGACCCTGTTCAGCCCGCCGACCAGCGCCCGCTTCAGGAACAGCTCCGGGGCGATCCGGAGGAACACATCCATGCCCATCGCATTCGAGTGGGTGACTAACGGGCGGGCGGCCGCGCCCCCCTGCAGCGTCTGCAGCATCGGTGTCTCGATCTCCACGAACCCGTGCTCGTGGAAGGTGTTGCGCAGGCTGCGCACCACAGCGGCCCGGCGGAGGACGTTCTGGCGGGCCTCGTCGCGGACGATCAGATCGACGTACCGCTGCCGGACCCGCGTCTCCTCGTTCATCTCCTTGTGCAGCACGGGCAGGGGCCGCAGCGCCTTCGTCGCCATGCGCCATTCGTGGGCGAGCACCGACAGCTGCCCGCGCTTGCTGGAGATGACCCGGCCGTGCACGTAGACGATGTCGCCGAGGTCCACGTCCCGCTTCCACTCCGCGAGGGCGTCCTCGCCCACTTCCGCGAGGCTCAGCATCGCCTGCAGACGGGTGCCGTCGCCGTCCTGCAGGGTGGCGAAGCACAGCTTGCCGGTGTTCCGGATGAAGACCACCCGGCCGGCGACACCCACGACGTCGTCGGTCTCCTCCCCCTTCTGCAGGTGGGAGTGCTTGGCGACGACGTCGGCCAGGGCGTGGGTTCGCGGCACCCCGACAGGGAAGGGCTCACGGCCCGTTCCGGCGCCGAGCAGCCGATCCCGCTTCTCGCGCCGTACCCGGATCTGCTCGGGGAGGTCCTGCTCCGCGGGGGTCTGCTGCTCGGTCACGCGGTTGAGGCTATCGACGCTCCTCGGCACCCACGACGAGCGGGACGTTGTCGATCAGCCGGGTGGGGCCGACCCGGCCCGCGACCGCCAGCAGCGCCTCACCGCGATACCACTCGGCGACGTCGTCGAGGGTGTCCGGGTGGACCAGCGCGAGATAGTCGACGCGACAGCCGGGTTCGGCCGCCAGGACATCCCGGGCGGCACGGCGGATCGCGCTCGCCCCCTCGCTCGCCGCCTGCTCCCCGGCGCGCAGAGCCCGACTGAGGACGAGCGCTACCTCTCGGTCGAACGGGGTCAGGTAGGTGTTGCGGCTGCTCATCGCCAGACCGTCCGGCTCACGCACGGTCGGCACGGCGACCACCTCGACCGGGAAGTCGAGGTCGCGCACCGTGCGTCGGATCAGCAGGAGCTGCTGCGCGTCCTTCTGCCCGAAGAACGCGAGGCCCGGGGAGGTGAGGTGCAGCAGCTTGGCGACCACCGTCAGCACCCCGTCGAAGTGGCCCGGCCGGCTCGCGCCCTCGAGCACCTCGCCGAGGTGACCTGCGCTCACGCGAACCAGCGGGTCACCGTCCTGGTACACGACGTCGGGTCCGGGGGCGAAGACGAGGTCCACGCCCTCCTCCCCGAGCAGCCTCAGGTCCTCGTCGAGGGTGCGTGGGTACTTGGCGAGGTCCTCGTTCGGGCCGAACTGCAGCGGGTTGAGGAAGATCGTCACGATGACGGCGTCGGCCCGCTTGCGGGCCTCGCGCACCAGCTGGACGTGCCCGGCATGCAGCGCCCCCATCGTCATGACGACCGCGACCGGACCATCGAGACGTGCCCGAGCCAGGGCCAGCTCCTCCCGGGTACGGGCGACGGACGGGTGGGAAGTCACGAGGGCACACCGTAGTGGGGGGCAGGCGCTCCCCGGTGGTGACGTGGGGCATCTCTCATCGGCGCAACGCGTCCCGGGCCTGACGTCACGGGTTCGCCTCGGCCAGGGCGTCGAGCAGCGCCTCGGCGGCCTCGGCCTTCAGTCGTCCGCTGGCGATCGCCCGCTGTGCGGCGGCGCGGGCCAGGGCACGGTAGGTCGCGAGGACGTCGGCGGCGTCGGTCCTCGCCGCGACCGCGGCGATCGTGTCCCGGTGGGCCGTCACGGTGCCGGCGTCGCCACGAGCGACGGGTCCTGTCAGCGCGTCGTCCCCGCGCTGCAGGGCGTTGTCGAGCGCCGCCTCGAGGAGCGGCCTGAGCAGCCGGTCGGTCTGGTCCACACCGGCCTCGCGCAGCAGCTGGGCGGCCTGGGCCACGAGCGTGACGAGGTGGTTCGACCCGTGTGCGAGCGCGGCGTGGTACAGCGGCCGCATCTCCTCGGCCACGACCACGGGCTCCGCGCCCATCTCCACCACCAGCGCCTCGGCCACAGGGAGCACCGGCCCCGGAGCGGTGACACCGAAACAGCAGTCCGCCAGCCGCGCCACGTCGATCGACGTGCCGGTGAAGGTCATGGCCGGGTGCAGCGCCAGCGGTATCGCGCCCTGTCGCAGCGCCGGTGACAGCACACCGACCCCGTAGCGACCGGAGGTGTGCACCACCAGCTGACCGGTCTGCCAGGCACCTGTCGTGGCGAGCCCCTCGACGAGACCGGGCAGCGCGTCGTCCGGCACCGCGAGCAGCACCAGCTCGGCACGCCTCACGACCTCGGGCACTTCGAGCACGGGCACCCCGGGCAGCATCGTGTCGATCCGCTCGATGCTGGCCTGCGACACCCC
>JASBSH010000337.1 GCA_030149025.1 Actinomycetales bacterium
TCAGCAGGTCACTTCTCGACGACCGCCAGGACGTCGCGGGCCGAGAGGATGAGGAACTCCTCGCCGGCGTACTTGACCTCGGTGCCGCCGTACTTGGAGTAGATCACCCGGTCACCGACCTTGACGTCAATCGGCACACGCTGGCCGTTGTCGTCGACGCGGCCGGGGCCGACCGCCAGGACCTCGCCCTCCTGGGGCTTCTCCTTCGCGGTGTCCGGGATGACCAGGCCGGAGGCGGTCGTCTGCTCGGCCTCGACGGCCTTGACGACGATCCGGTCCTCGAGCGGCTTGATGGAGACCGACACGAGCGGACCTCCCCTTCACGTTCGCAGGTTGACTGGTTCAGTGGTGCATATGCGGCCCGTGCTGGTGCGTCCACCGTCGTCGCGGGTGCCGGCCGACGCTGCCCGGGCTTTGGCACCCTCACAGGGAGAGTGCCAAGTGCGACTTTATGGCCCTGGTTAGCACTCGGTCAACCTGAGTGCCAACAACCTCCCGAAATCGTGATCTTGCACCTTTGCAGATCGTGCTCCGATCTCTGGCGGGTTTCCGTGGCCTCGACGGCGGTCGACACCACGAGAACCCGCCAGAGATCGGTTGAGAGCCGGCGCGGGATCGGATGAGAGGATCGCGCGCGTGGACTCCGCAGGTATCTCGGCCCTGCTCACGCCCGAGGGCTGGGCGCTGTTGGAGGCGATGCCCCCGTACGACGAGAAGCGGGCGCTGTCCTTGGGCCAGCGCCTTCGTGACGACGGAGTGGACCCCGGCCTCGTCGCTGCCGTCCTCACCCAGTCACGGCTGAGGGCCAGGGCGCATGCCAAGTTCGGCCCGTTCGCGGACGGCATGCTGTTCACCGCCGACGGCCTAGAGCAGGCGACCCGGCTGGAGGTCGCCGCACGCCATGCGCAGCGGTTCGCGAGCGCCGGCACCACGTCGGTCGCCGACCTGGGATGCGGGATCGGCGGCGACGCCATGGCCCTGGCCGGTCTCGACCTGGAGGTGCTCGCGGTCGAGCGCGACGAGGTGACCGCCTCGGTCGCCACCGTCAACCTCCGCCACTGGCCGCAGGCCCGCGTGCGGCACGAGGACGCGACGACCACCGACCTGGACAGCGTCGGCGGAGCGTTCCTCGACCCGTCGCGTCGCACCTCGACCGGCCGGCGTGTTCTGGACCCGCGCAAGGCTGAGCCGCCCTTGTCGTTCATCGAGGACCTCGCCGCCCGCCTTCCCGCGGTCGGTGCCAAGGTCGCCCCCGGGATCGACCACCGGCTCATCCCCGAACGCGCGGAGGCCCAGTGGGTCTCGGTCGACGGCGAGGTCGTCGAGGCGGGACTGTGGTTCGGCCTGCTGACAGGCGACGCCGGCTTACGCAGCGCTCTGGTCCTGCGAACCGGGGACGACGCCACGTCCGTTCGCGTGGACGGTCGCGACATGCCGAAGCCGGACGTCGGCCCGCTCGGCTCCTACCTCTACGAGCCGGACGGCGCCGTCATCCGCGCCGGTCTGGTCGGCCAGGTGGCCGGGGTCGTCGAGGGCCGGCTCATCGACCGCAGCATCGCCTACGTCACCGCCGACCGGCCGGTCAGCACACCGCTCGCCACGGGCTACGTCGTCGAGGACGTGATGCCCTTCGGTCTCAAGCGGCTGAGGACGTACCTACGGGACCGCGGAGTCGGCAGGGTGACGATCAAGAAGCGCGGCAGTGCCGTGGAGCCGGAGCAGCTCCGCCGCCAGCTCCGCCTGCAGGGCGAGGCTGGGGCGACGCTCGTGCTGACGCGCATCGCGGGCCAGCAGTCGGTGGTCGTCGCCCGCGCGATGGGGTGACGCAGCCGGCAACTCGTCTCACAGCTGGACCCTCAGGGGTGCAGACACCGCTGACCAAGATCATGACTGCGCAGGTGGCGGTCGAAGCCGGTTTTTCCGCCACCGGGGCAGTCAAGGCCCACAGGGGCAGTCAAGGCCGAGGCGGCGCCTGCGCTCAGCGGCAGCCGGCGCGCGGGGGGAGGCCCTGGACAGCGACGGGCAGCCGGCCCGGCGCCGAGGCATCCCCCACGAGCACGTCGACGAGCGCGGCGAACGCCCCCGGCGTCCTGCCGTACAGGGCGATCCGGGCGGCACTCCCGGTCGACCGGCCGAGGCCGTACGGCGCGTCCAGGGCGACGACGACATCGGCCTTCCCGGTGGCGGTGGCAGACGGGAGCAGCCGGACGACCTCCCCCGAGGACGAGCTCACCGCAAGCCCCCCCGCCCGGGCGGCCTCCCGGAACCGCTCCCGGTCCGCCTGCGTCCCGCCCACCACCTGCACGGCCCCTTTCACCAACGGACCGGAGCAGGGGCCGGACACCACCGTGATGCCCGCCGCGGACAGCGCGGCCGACGCCTTATCCGCCGGACCGGAGGGGCCGGCCTTCGTCGCGTCCTTGTCTCCCGTGGCCTGGTACCGCATGAGCGCGACGACCCGAGCCGCGGCGTCGTCGAGCCGCTCGCGATCGAGCCGGCCGCCCCGGACTGCGTCGACGACGGCAGCGTGCGCGGCACGGGCGTCGGCGGGCATGAGCAGCAGGTCCGCACCGGCCTCCAGCGCTCCTACGGC
>JASBSH010000342.1 GCA_030149025.1 Actinomycetales bacterium
CTGCCTGCGCAACGTCGCGGTTTGCCGCGGGGTCGGTTTGGGTCAGCGAGCGAGCGAGGCGGATCTTTTCGCCGTGTCGTCACGGAACGTTCGACGGGAAGGTCCGATTTGGTCGAGTAGTCCCGATGAGGTGAGCGCGTAGTCCGGTGAACGGCACCGGACCGGCCCTCCAGGAGGACCCGCAGATGCGCTCCCTTGTTCTGGCGGTCATCGCCGCCGCAACGCTGGCCGCGCCACTGGCCATACAGCTTCCGACGTCGAATGCCGCCACTGACAAGGCCGCTCGCGCCGCCGAGCAGGCAAACCCGTTCGTGACCCTGGACGGCGACCCCGTCGTCATCGCGCACCGCGGAGCCTCCGGCTACCGGCCCGAGCACACCCTCGCCGCTTACGAGCTCGCAGCACGAATGGGTGCCGACTTCATCGAGCCTGACCTGGTCTCGACCAAGGACGGCGTCCTGGTGGCACGTCACGAGAACGAGATCTCCGGCACGACGGACGTCGCGAGCCGCAAGGAGTTCGCCGACCGCAAAGCCACCAAGGTCATCGACGGCGTCCGGCTGACCGGTTGGTTCACCGAGGACTTCACCCTCGCAGAGCTGAAGACCCTGCGCGCGGTGGAGCGCCTGCCGGAGGTGCGGCAGGAGAACACCATCTACGACGGCATGTTCGAGGTGCCGACGTTCGAGGAGGTCCTCCAGCTTCGTGACCGGCTGTCGAAGGAGCTGCGCCGCCCGATCGGCGTCTACCCGGAGACCAAGCACCCGACCTACTTCGACAGCATCGGCCTGTCCCTGGAAGAACCGCTGATCGCGGCCATCCGCAAGGCCGGACTCGACCGGCCGAACGCGCCTGTCGTCGTCCAGTCGTTCGAGACGACGAATCTGCGTGACCTGAAGAAGTCCGGGATCAAGGTGCCGCTCGTGCAGCTGCTCTCGGGCTCCGGAGCTCCCTACGACCTGGTCGAGGCAGGCGACTCACGCACCTACGCCGACCTGATCACACCGAAGGGTCTGCGCGAGATCTCCACCTACGCCCAGGGAATCGGACCGGAGAAGTCACTGGTGATCCCGCGGCGTGCGGACGGCTCGCTCGGCGAACCGTCTCAGCTGGTGAAGAACGCCCACGCGGCAGGCCTTGTCGTGCACCCCTACACCCTGCGGAACGAGAACACCTTCATGCCGAAGGACTACCGCATCGGTGCGGACCCGACCGACTACGGCCGAGCAGTCGATGAGCAGCTTGCCTTCTTGCAGGCCGGTGTCGACGGTGTCTTCACCGACAACCCGGATACCGGTGTCGTGGCACGCTCGCTGTTCTTGGCCGAGGAGGCCGCCTGACGGCGCCGTAGGGCACCCTTCTCCGCAGACCGCGACGTTCCGCAGAGCCCGACCCGCTCCCCGAGCACAAGGGCCCCGGCAGAACGTCGCGGTTTGCCCGGCCGAAGGTCGCGGTTTGCCCGGCCGGGCGTGTCACGAGCCGAGGAACCAGTTCCGGAGCGGATTGCGACGAGCGCGGGCGTAGCCGGCCTGCAGTCGCCGGACCAGCTGCTCCGGCGTGCGGAAGTCAACGGCAGTCACCCGAACCACCGTCAGCCCCGCGTCCTCGAACGCCTCCTCTCTGATGTTGTCGTCGGAGTGGTTCTGCAGGTCGCGGTGCTGAGCGCCGTCGTACTCACCGACCAGCCCGCTCTCGGCGTCCAGCGCGTCAGGCAGCCCGAGAAGCCGCCCGGTGATCCGGTGGAAGACCTTCGGGTTCACAAGTGGCATGGGCAGCCCGGCGTCCACCACCCAGATCACCCGCAGAGCACTCTCCGGCCGCGACCTCGAGAGCGGGCTCAGCAACGGGATGCACGCCCTCGCCTGGGCCACTCCCGTGAACCCTCGCTTGGTATCGACGTATTCGGCGAACTGCGCCACCGTCAGCACCCGCGGTCGCGCTCGCAGCAGGCAGTCCACGTCGGCGACCGCCCATTGCAGAGACTTCGCGGACCTTGCGAGGTCGAAGGCGGTCCGAGCGGGTGAAGTGACCGTGAGGTCGCCGACCTTGACCACATCGCCCTCGTCGAGTCTCGTGCGGATAGGGACCAGCCCGTTACGTGGCCGTTTCGTGCCCGACTCACCCAGGCAGAACGTGATCGGCTCGATCTGGTCTCTGCCGTAGCCACCGTCCAGCTCCCGAGCGCCGTGCGCGTACGCGGCCGCCCACATGCCCAGAGCTGCTCCGGGGACGGCTTGGGCAGCGGCGCGGATACGCAGAGCCGGAGCAGCGAGCTCCTGATGCGCCCAGGCGACGACGCCCTTGTGCAGACGGACCCAGTTCGTGCCCGCGAGCTCATGCCTGCTGGGCGCATTCGGTGTTAGAAGCAGCTCGCTTGCCCGCCATGACGCAACCTTGGGTCGCGGGACCGGTCCGGGGTTCTCCATGCCGCGCACCGTGCCCCGCCCGGCACCGGCAAGCCAGGGGCTGTGTCGGTTCTGTGGACGACGGTCGCGCGGGCCCCGCCTGTGGACGGAGGGTGCAGCACGGTGCACCCGGCGCCCGACCCCGGACGACCACCCTCACCCCTGCACAGACCGCGACGTTCAGCAGGTCAAGATCGACCTGCTGAGCACGAGGCTCCCTGCAGAACGTCGCGGATTGCGGGAGAAGGGCTGGGGCCGGGAGGGGCCAGGGGACACGACGCGACCGGGGCAGCGCGATCGTGATCGTGCGCGGTAGGGTCGCCGGGCACTGACCATGCTCGAGGAAGGCGCCGATGTCCGCTGGAGATATCGCAGGGCTCATCGCCGCGATCGCGTTCGTGCTGCTGGTGGGCCTCATGGCCGTCCCGCTGCTCAAGCTGGGCCGCACATTCGACGAGACGACCCGGACCATCCGCCGGATCGCGGACGACACGCACCCGCTGCTGACCGAGGTGACCACCACCGTCAGCCACACCAATGACCAGCTGGTGAAGGTGGACGAGATCACCACGCAGGCCTCCAACGTGGCGACCAACGTCAGCGCACTGACGGCCCTGTTCGCCGCGACGCTCGGTTCCCCGGTCGTCAAGGTCGCCGCCTTCACCTTCGGCGTCCGCCAGGCCATACAGGGACGCCGCACCCACGGCCGCCGTGGACGTCGGGCAGCGTGACCGCATGAAGAAGCTGTTCTGGATCGCCCTCGGCGCAACGGCCGGTGTGCTCGTCGTCCGCAAGGTCACCCAGACTGCCCACGCGTACTCGCCCGAGGGGCTGAGCAGCGGCTTGTCGAACGTCGCCGACGCCATCCGCGAGTTCACCGACGCGGTCCGTGAAGCCATGCACGAGCGGGAGACCGAGCTTCGGGTGGCGCTGGGCGTGGACACGGGCACGATGTCCCAGGAGCAGGCCCAGGCGCTGCTCGAGAACCCCACCGACCCGCG
>JASBSH010000360.1 GCA_030149025.1 Actinomycetales bacterium
AGCGGGCTGGTGCTCGCGGCCTGCAGCTCCGGTACGGGCTCGGGCGCGACCCCGGACACCACCCCGCCGAGCCTGTCGATCACCTCGAGCTCGACCTCGTCCGGAGTCACCTACCACCTCACCGGCAAGACCACCGACAACGTCGGGGCCACCAAGATCAGCTACACGGTGAACGGCGGCGCCGCCAAGACCGTCGACCTCTCGGGCGGCACCTTCGACGTGAGCATCACGCTGACCCCTGGCGTCAACACCATCGTCGTGACGGTGTACGACGCGGCGGGCAACAAGTCGACGAAGACGATCAAGGTGACGTACACGCCGCCTGCACCGGACAGCTTGACGGTGACCGTGTCGGGCCTTCCCAACGGCGTGAACGCCGACATCACCGTGACCGGGCCGAGCGGCTACCACAAGTCGCTGACCGGAGGTACGACGCTGTCCGGCCTCGCGGACGGCACGTACACCGTCACCGCGGCCACGGTGGTCGCCGCCGGCACCATCTACGACCCCGCCACGACCAGCCAGACCGTCAACCTCAGCGGCGGCCAGGCCAAGAACGAAGCGGTGGCCTACGGCGTGTCCAGTACGGCGGACATCCACGTCACCCTTACGGGCCTTCCGGCGGGAACGACGGGCACGGTCACCGTGACCGGCCCGAGTTTCACTCAGACGCTCACGGCCGACACGACCCTGACCGGACTTGCGCCGGGGAGCTACACCGTCGCGGCCGCCAACGCGACGGACGGCACGTTCAACTACCACGGCACGCCCAGCCCCGCCTCGATCACCGCCTCGGCTGGCGGCGCCTACGACGTCGTGGTCACCTACGCGCCCGTCGACGGCGTGATCCAGGTCAGCACCTCCGGCGTGCCTAGCGGCATGACCGCGACCCTCGGCCTGTCGGGCACGAGCTACTCCGACTCCGTGACCGTGCAGAGCGGCAGCAGCGTGACCTCCTTCGGGCACCTCGCTCCTGGCCAGTACACGCTCAGCGCGCCGGACATCACGCAGACCGGCACGAACGACCTCTTCACGGCGACCGTGAGCGGCTCGCCCGCCCAGGTGATCGCCGGACAGACCGCGAACGCCGCGATCACGTACGCGCGCACGACCGACCACCTCACCATCACCGTGAGCGGGCTCCCGTCCGCAAGCACGGCAGCCGCCATCGTCGTGACAGGGCCATCTTCCTTCAGCCAGAACGTCACCGGTACCACCACGCTGACAGCGCTTGCAGACGGCACGTATCAGGTCGACGCCTCGAACGTGCAGGTTGGCAGCGACACCTATGCACCCGTCGTCGCCAGTCAGTCCTTCAACCTCAGCGGCGGCCAGGACACCTCGGCCACCGTGACCTACGCCCTGGTGAGCCAGTCCACCGGAAGCCTTACGGTCAACGTGGGAGGTCTACCCGGGGGCGTCGACGCGAACGTGGTGATCATGAACAGCGGCAGCTTCCGCCAGACCGTCACGGGGACGACCACACTCACCGGGCTGGCGCCGGGTACCTACCACGTGGTGCCCATCACGGTGGGGGACAACAGTTACCTCTACAACGGAACCGCCAACCCGGCCTACGTGACCGTCAGCGCCGGCGCGACGGCGACATCCGACGTCACCTATGCCGTGGCCACCGGCGTCATCGACGTCACCGTCACGGGCCTCGACAGCTACCCCAACACCTACGGAAGCATCAAACTGGTGGGGCCGAGCGGGACCACCATCGTCTCCACGACCGCCACCCTCGTCGACCTCGATCCCGGAACGTACACCGTAACCGTCAACGACATCACCAGCCAGGGCTACGACTTCCACGGCACTGCCAGCTCGAGCACCGTCGTGGTCACGAAGGGCGGCACCGCCACGCTGGACGTGGCCTACCAGGCGACGACGGGCGCCTTGACCGTCAGCGTCGTCACGAACAACCTGGTCAGCCCCGACGTGCACGTCACCGGCCCGGGCCTCGATCAAACCGTCGTCGGCTACTCGGTGTTCAACCACCTCACGCCGAGCACCTACACGGTCACGGCCAATGACGTGACGAACGGGACCTACAACTTCCAAGCGACGGTCGGCACGCAGAACATCGCCGTCCAGGCGGGGGCCACGGCCTCGGTCACGGTGACCTACCAGCCCACCGACGGTGCGGTGGACACCACGATCTCCGGCCTCCCGACCGGCACCGCTGCGGGCGCCCAGCTCCAACCCGTTTCCTCGGGAACCACCTACACGATCGACACCAGCGGCACCTACCCCCACGTCGCCACGGGCGACTACACCTGGCACACGAGTCAGGTCACGGGCTCGGACCAGGAGCTGTACGACGATCCGACGGACCAGGGCGCTCCGCTCACGGTCACGGCAGGCAACGCCGCCCCCGCGACGCTGAGCTATCAGCAGGTGTCGGGGGACCTCCAGCTGACGATCTCGGGCACCGCCACGGGTACGGTGACCGTGACCTCGACGGACAGCGGCCACCCCTACTCGACGGCGACCGGCGTCGGGGGCCTCATGAAGGGCCTGTGGGCCGCGCCGAGCACCGGGACGATCTACGACCTCACGGCCAACACCGTGCACGACACCTCCTACGACTACACGGCGGCTCCCAAGACGACCACCATCTACCGGAAGATCCGGACCAACATCGTTATGGACTTCGAGCCGACCGACGGCGCCATCCAGATCGCCTGGTCGGGGCTGCAGAAGAACAGCACGTACAGCGCCACCATCACCGACGCGAACGGCACCGCGCACAAGGTCAGCGTGGTGAGCGGGCTGAGCACTCCGGACAGCCTCGTACCCTACCTGCCCGTCGGGGGCGCCACCGTCACCGCCCAACCGGTGTCGATCTGCGTCAGCCACGTGCCGTACTTCTACAACGGCACCGTCTCGACAACCAATCCCACCGTCTCCGCCGGGCAGACCGACAAGATCACCATCGACTACCAGGGCGTTGCGACGCCGGGTAGCTGCTAGCCCCCCCACCGACCCATCCACCCCTGAGCTTCGCCCCGCGCCGGATCTCCCATCCGGCGCGGGGGCCCGTCATGCACGGCCTGGGGACCGTCCGCCTTGGCCGCCCAGGGGGCGCCACGGCGCTCGCTCCTCCCGGGAGACCTCCGCTCAGCGCCTCAGGAACCGCAGCAGCCGCCGGATCTCGGGGAGCCCGAGCAGCGCGCCGAGCAGGGCGTAGACGACCGCCAGCGTGGCGGATCCCACGCCGACCCGCGCCAGCGAGCCGACCCAGTCGGCGGGCGCCGGCAGGGCGCGCAGCACCAGCACGGCGACCACCGACGCCAGCAGGCCGGCGAGCCACACCCGCGCCAGGTAGCGCAGGTAGTCCCCGAGCGCGAAGCGCTCGCGCCGGAACACCAGCGCGGTGAGGACGCCGAGCTGGATCCAGGAGGCGATGACGGTCCCCCAGGAGAGGCCGGCGATGCCGTAGGGCCCCACCAGCAGCACGTACAGCGCTCCCTGCAGCGTCAGGAAGGCCAGCACCACCACCACCGGGGTCACCACGCGCTGACGCACGTAGAACACGCGCACCAGAAGGTTGAACATGCCGAGCGGGAACACCGCCAGGCCGAGCGGCGCGGTCGCCGCCATCGACAGGGTGAGGCGGGCGGCGTCGAGGCCGGGGCCGTAGAGGCTCTTCCAGTTGAAGATGACCTCCACCGCCGGGCGCGCCATGATCGTGA
>JASBSH010000364.1 GCA_030149025.1 Actinomycetales bacterium
CTGGAGGCCGCCGGCTACCGGGTGACGCGGCTGGTGCGCATCCGTCAGGGGCCGCTGCGCCTGGGCGACCTGCAGCCGGGGCACTACCGCCGTCTCACCGAGCGGGAGCTGGCCCGGCTGCGCCGCGGCTGAGCCGCCACGGGCCCCGCGGCCGGCCGCACAGCCTCATCCCGCGCTCGGGTATACTCGCGCAAGCCGCGCCGGGGCGGCGAACACGCCGCTCCGGACGACACCCCCACCGAGAAGGACGCGCCATGTCCGAGACCAGCATCTTCCGGGTCGGCGACGGCCCCGTTCAGATCAGCCGCCAACAGCTGCAGCGCCGGGTCACCGAGCTCGGCGAGCGGATCCGCTCCGATCACCACGACCACGAGCTCCACCTCATCTGCGTGCTCAACGGCGCCTTCATGTTCATGGCCGACCTCGTGCGCGCCATCGACCTCCCCCTCACGGTCGACTTCCTGTCGGTCTCCAGCTACGGTTCCAGGACCGAGTCCTCGGGCGAGGTCAAGCTCGTCAAGGACCTCGACCAGAGCCTCAAAGGGCGTCACGTGCTGCTCGTCGAGGACATCGTCGACACGGGCCTCACCATGCAGTACCTGCTGGGTTACCTGCGCGGTCGCGGTCCGCTCTCGGTCGAGGTCGTGACCCTGCTCTCGAAGCCGTCGCGTCGCGTGGTCGAGGTGCCGCTCGATTACGTCGGCTTCGAGATCGAGGACGCCTTCGTCTACGGCTACGGCCTCGACGTCGCGCACCGGTACCGCAACATGCCCTTCGTGACGAGCCAGAGCGAGGCATGAGGAGGCTTCGGAGGCCGGCCTTCATCCTCCTGGTGGTGTTGAGCGCAGCCCTGGCCGGTCTGGCGGTGTCGGAGGCGCGCCGCGACACGACGCCGCCGAAGCTCTACATCGAGGCGCCGCCGCGTGCCGAGGTGGGCACCCAAACCGACGTGCTCATCACCGCCAACGAGCCGGTGACGTACCACGTGCGGTACGGCGGTTTCGACCAGAGCAAGGTGACGCAGGACTGGAACGTACCGCTCACCGCCGTGGCCGGTTCGAACACCGTGGACATCGTCGCCACCGACGGTTCCGGCAACACCACCGACACGCAGGCCGTGATCGAGGGCGTGGCCGCGCCGATTCCCGAGGTCCAGACCGAGCCGCAGAGGACGGCGGGGGATCCGCTCGGGGTCCACGTCACCTGGCCGGCGGACGCTGCCAAGGTCACCGACGTCAGCGTCACCTTCGCCGGCAAGGCGCAGCGGCTGATCCGGGGGGTGGACGACGTCCGCGCCATCGTCCCCATCGCGCTGTCGACCGCGCCCGGCGCCTACGCACTGTCCGTCAGCGTGACCGACGAGTTCGGCATCACCCACACCGACACCCGCAGCATCGCGGTGGCGCCGCTCGGCAAGAAGGTGGAGCTGATCCACCTCCCTCCCAAGGTGCTGGCCACCGACACGCCGCAGGCGTGGGCCACGGAGCAACAGGCGTTCGACGCGGCCTTC
>JASBSH010000370.1 GCA_030149025.1 Actinomycetales bacterium
GCGTCCCGCGGGGCGGCGACGCGCATACCGGGGACGATGCCGAGCAGCGCCAGGTCCCACATGCCGTGGTGGCTCGGACCGTCCGGCCCGGTGATGCCGGCCCGGTCGAGGACGAGCGTGACCGGCAGGTCGTGCAGCGCGACGTCGAGCAGGGTCTGGTCGAAGGCGCGGTTCGCGAAGGTCGCGTACAGCGCCACCACCGGGTGGGCACCGCCCATGGCCAGCCCGGCGGCGGACGTGACCGCGTGCGCCTCGGCGATACCTGCGTCGAAGCAGCGCTCGGGGAAGGCGTCGGCGAACCGCTGCAGCCCGGTCGGGCCGAGCATCGCCGCGCTGATCGCGACGACGTCCGGCCGATGCTCCGCGATGTCGAGCAGGGCGTCGGCGAAGGCGTCGGTCCAGGTCGGCCCTCCGTGCTGACCGGTGGCGGGCACCGTGTGCAGGTTGTCGGCCCGGTCGAGCTCGGCGGGCGTGTACCCCCTCCCCTTCTGCGTGACGCAGTGGACGAGCACGGGTCGCCGCAGGTCCCGCGCCCGGGCCAGCGCGCGCTCGATCCGGGGGACGTCGTGCCCGTCGACGGGGCCGAGGTAAGCGAACCCGAGCGCCGAGAAGAAGTCGTCGGTCCCGACAGGCACGTCGCCCGCGTCGGTGCCCCCGTTGGTGCCGGTTTCGGTGCCCGCGGGCCTCGCGTAGCGCTGGCCCGACAGGCTGCCTGCGAGGACGTCGAGGACCGCGTCGTACCGGACGCGGTCCCGACGCCGCGCCAGGTGAGCGGCGAGAGCGCCGGCCGTCGGCGAGTACGACCTGCCGTTGTCGTTCAGCACGACCACGACCGGACGTCGGCCCGCACCGATGTTGTTCAACGCCTCGAAGGCGAGCCCACCGGTCAGGGCACCGTCCCCGACGACGGCGACGACCCCCCGGTGACGGTCACCGGCGAGCGCGAAGGCCTTGCTGAGCCCGTCGGCGTACGACAGGGCCGTCGACGCGTGGGAGTTCTCGACCAGGTCGTGCACCGACTCGCGCCGGTTGGGGTACCCCGACAGCCCCCCTCGAGCGCGCAGCGCCGCGAAGCCGTCCCGGCGACCGGTCAGCAGCTTCTGGACGTACGCCTGGTGCCCGGTGTCGAAGACCACAGGGGTGGTCGGGGAGTCGAAGGCCCGGTGCAGGGCGATGGTGAGCTCCACGACGCCGAGGTTCGGCCCCAGGTGGCCACCGTTGCGGCACACCGTCTCGACGAGGACCGCCCGCAGCTCCCCGGCGAGGGCCTCCAGCTGCCGGGGGTTCAGGTTCTGCAGGTCAACCGGCGTCCGGATTGAGTCCAGCAGGTGCATAGCACCGCTCCGTCCCGCACGACGAGGTGTTGCCCCCTGCTTGGGACACTATCGCCACCCGACGCATTTTTCTATCGGCAGCCGATCCTTTTTCCTTCGGGCGCACGGGGTTTCCGGACGCGCGGGCGACGCGGACACCGATGGCCGGCGACGCCGACACCGCCACCAGCACCGCCACCGAGTTGCGGAACATCCGTGTGTCGGTCCGCTGTTGATTTGCCGTTGCTCCGCTATGGGTTCGGTGGAAAGATTGGGCGCATGGAAGCGACCACGAGGAACAGCGTCTACGCCGAGGTGACGCGCATGAACATCCACGATCTCGTGCGAGAGCTCAACGAGAACGTCGGCGCCACCATCGTGCAGACGATGGCCGGCGTGAAGGACCGGACGAGCCCGTACAAGTGGGCACGTCCGGACGGGCCTGAACCACGTGCCGAGGTCGAGGCTCGCCTTCGCCTCGGCTATCGGGTTTGGAGAACCATCGAGCGGGCCGAGGGCCGGCACACGGCACTGGCCTGGCTGATGGGGGCGAATCCGCGCCTCGAGGAGAACCTCCCGGTGCTCTACGTCCAGCAGATGCGCACTCGCGAGGTCGTCGGTGCGGCAGAGGCGTTCGTCGACGACATCTACGCCGCGTGAGCGTGGCAGCCGCTGCCGAGGAGCGCACTTGCACGAAGACGGGGCTGCGCCTCGTCGCGGCCGCGGGGGAGACCGCGTACCGGGTCGCCAAGGATCGGTACGAAGCACTGTCGGCACGCGTCAACGACCACGTCGGGCCGCTCCCGGTCGGCTTCGACCCCAACGCCGGCGACTCGCGCGGCCGCTTCGACACCATCGGAACCACGCTCTACCTGGCCGACTCGCGCAAGTGCGCCTACGCCGAGGTACTCGCCTTCTTCCGCATGGAGCGCTAAAAGGTCGCGCAGACCGCGGAGACGATCGGCTGGCACCCGGACGAGTACGTCGCCCAGGTCCTCGAAGATGCGAGGAAGAACGGGGTGGAGCTCCCGTGGCGATCGTTGTCGATTGGCAGATGGAGCGCAGCGTCTACGAGATCCGGATGCCGAGCTCGGGGTGGTGGGTCCAGATCGACCATCCCGGGACCCTCGCTGCAGTCCGCCGCCTGATCCCCGCCGGCTCAGCGATTAGCAGGGAGCGGGTGCGGATGCTTACTCTTTCCGGGTTGACGGGGGAGGATCGGAGTCCGACGACGCTCCTGGCGCACCACGTCCGCGAAGCGGTACTCGATGACGGGTCCGAGCCGCTGGGAGTGTGGTACCCCTCGAAGACCCTCCAGGGGCGGTGCTGGGCGTACTGGGACCGGCGAACGGACGTGGGCCTGCCACCTGGGCGTGACAGCCTGATGCAGCTCGTCTCGGAGAATGTCGGGCCCTACCCCGCGTTTCATGAGGTCGCCGCGGTTCTACGAACTGCCGGTCCTGGGGGCACGCCACTGAGTCGGTCCCGGTTTACGTCTTCACCGAGAGCAGGACGTTCACGCCGACTTTCGAACCGACTTGTGAGGCACTTCCTGGGCCACGTCTGTGCGTAGGCGGTGTCTCACGCAACGGTGTCCCGTAACCGAAGGAAGTGAGACGCCCGAGGCCGTCGCCTCGGTGTCTCACTTCCGATCGGAAGCGGCGGGCCTCAGCAGCCGGAGCGGTCCTGTCCGAGCTGGCTGATGAAGCGGGTCGACAGCTGTTCGAGCAGGCCCTCGGAGATCGCGAGGTCCGTGGCCACGCGCTCGAGCTCGGCAAGGTGGCTCCGCGACAGCTCCTCGATGCGCTCGGCCCCGAGATCAGTGAGCACCACGCGGACCACCCGCTGATCCGACTCGTCGGCACGCCGACGGATGAGTCCGAGACCCTCGGCCCGTGTGACGAGCTCGACAGCGCTGTGGTGCCGGATGAGCAGGTACTCGGCGATCTCGCTGATGCTGGGCGGTCGTGGACCCGGATGGGCCCGCACCGCGAGCAGCAGCTGGTGCTGTTGGGGCGTGAGCCCGTAGGACGCGGCCTCCTTGGCGCTCCAGCGCAGGTACTCCCGCAACGCGCAGCGGAAGACGAGCAGCACGCGGTACTGCTCGTCGCTGAGAGTGCTGGCGGCCGGGTCGATCGCGGGCTCAGCGCCGGTGTCGATGCCAGTCGTCGCACTGAGCGCAGGACTGTCGTCGCTCATGTGCGTCACCTGGTGGTGGGGCGGGCCGGTCGGGTCGATCGGGCCGGTACCACGATAACTCGCGCACGCATCTCCGCGGGTTATGCTGATAGTGGCTGACGCCCCCGATCAGCCCATCCCCCGCCCTCGCGGAGCTCTCGTTGCACCACTCTCATCACCGGCACATCGTCGGAATGCCCTCCCCTCGCCGCCTCGCGCTCGATGTCGGCAGGCACCTCGGTGAGTCCGTCGTCGGTCCGCTCGCGGTCTTCTATGCGGTGCTCGTGACCGTCGGCCTGCACGCCGCGCTGATCGGTGCGCTCGCCTGGGCGTACACCGTCGTCGTCGTCCACCTCCTGCGGCGCAGCCGGCCGCCGGCCCTGTTGCTCATCACCGCGGCGATGGCCACAGTCCAGGCGGGAGTCGCCACCGCGGCGAACTCTGCAACCGTGTACTTCCTGCAGCCGACCGCCGCCACGTACCTCTTCGCGGGGGCGCTGCTGCTCACGGTGCCCCTCGAGCGACCCCTGATCCAGCGACTGGCGCACGACTTCTGCCCACTGCCTGACCACGTGCTCGCCGCGGCC
>JASBSH010000374.1 GCA_030149025.1 Actinomycetales bacterium
CGGGCCGCCTCCAGCGGGTCCGTCTGCAGCACCGGCTCGTCCGGGCGGGTCAGCTCATCCAGTAGGCGCTCAACGCCACGGACAAACTCCGCCGCTGTGCGCGTGCGCAGGTCGACGTCCCCCTGGGTTGCCTCGTAGACGAGGTCGACCATCTTGTCGGGTGCGCCGTCCAGGTCGGCGGTGACGAAAAGGCCGTCGTCGGTCGACAGACGTGTCAACAGGTCGTCGGTGCCCCGGGCAGGCGGCATCCCGGTGAAGACGAGGTAGGCGATGGCCCCGAGCCCGAACACATCCAGCAGGACGCCGTCCGCGTCCGGGTTCGTCAACCCTTCAGGAGCCAGGTAGGCGGCCGCGCCCGGATCCGTGAGGGCCTCAAGATGCCGGGTGCCGGAGACGTAAGTGTTCTGGGTGGAGGTGGTGGAGAGCCTTCCTGCCGTCTGCCAGTCCCGCACTCGGACAGTGGGACGGCCGTCGGCCGTCTCCCGCACATAGATGGACCGGGGACTGAGCCGGCGGTGCACGAGCCGGCGTCCGTGCGCGTATCGCATGGTCGAAGCAAGCGTGCTGACGATGTCCAGCCGGCGGTCGATCGAGAGGTCCTCGCGCTGGGCGAGGTAGTGGTCGAGTCGCACCTCCCGCGGGTCGTGCTCGAAGACGACGGCGGGGCCCCGTTCGTGGTCGACGAAGTCCACCGCACGCGCGATGCCAGGATGCTGCACGCCTTCGAGGAGGGCGAACTCCCGGCGGGCGGCACGCAGGATGGTGGCTCGGTCCTGCGCGGTGGCGGCCTTGTGCACCAGGTATATCCGGACCCGGCGAACGACGCCCTCGTGCTGCGTGTGGTGCCCGAGGAAGTCCTGCCAGCCGGGACCCTCGGCGAGGGGGTCCTCGTCGACCAGCAGCGTCCCGACCTGGCGGTGCCGGATGCTGCGCCGGATGCCGGCGGCGTCCACGAGCTTGGCCAGCTGACGTGATCGGGCGGCGTCGACCAGCCGTCGCTGATCACGAGCCGGTGCCGCCAGCAGGTCGGCAACCACCTCGGGCAGGTCCTTGAGACCCTGCCCGTCCACCCCGTACACGCCGTGCCGGCCCTGCTCGTCCAGGTCCACCTTGGCATCCTGTGCATGCAGCAGTACCGACGCCGTGACGAAGGGGACCGGGCCGCGGAGGCCCTTGTCGCGCGCGACGTCCTCGAGGAGGCTTCTCAGCCGCTTCGCCTTGCTGTCTGCCAGCAGCCGCGGGTTGTCGACGGGGTGACCGTTGTGCCACCAGGTCCGACCGTCCCCGCGGATCGTGCCCTGCCAATGCTTGAGCTCGACGAGGTGCAGCCCGGAGCGGCCGATCACCAACAGGTCGACCTCGTACAGCCGACCGTCGCTGGCTGTGAAGGTGAAGTTGCTCCACGCCCGGTAGGGCTCGGCGTCCGGCAGGAGCTCTCGGACGGCGGCCAGGCCCGCGCGCTCATGCACGAACTCGGACGGGGTGACCTCAACCCACCTCTTGCTGTCCGGCTGCATGGCTGACCCCCTCCCCCGCCTTCTCGTGTTCGCGGCGGGTCGCCATCGTGCCACGGCGGTCGTGGTGGCTCCGAGAGCCGGCGCGCCCGTTCACCCGGTTGTGGGACGG
>JASBSH010000376.1 GCA_030149025.1 Actinomycetales bacterium
TGACGAGGGCCGGGCGGTGCTCGCGGTCACCCACGACTCCGCGGTGGTCGAGTCGCTGGCCGACTCGGTGCTCGAGCTGAGCCCGGCCCGGCAGGTATCGGAGGCGGTGCGTTGAGCCTCGCCTTCGCCGCCCACGTGCGGGAGACGCCGGTCACGCGCGCCAACCCGGTCACCAAGCTGTTCGCCGCGCTCGCGATCACGATCGTGCTGCTGTTGTCCGTCGACTGGGTGAGCGCAGCGACAGCGCTGGCCCTGGAGCTGTTGGTGGTTCCGTTCTGCGGGCTGACGGCCCCCGCGCTGCTGAAGCGGCTCACGCCGGTGCTGATCGCTTCTCCGACAGCCGGTCTCGTCACCGTTCTCATCGGGGAGGACTCCGGTCGGGTGCTGCTGGGGTTCGGTCCGCTCGACGTGACGCAGGGCTCGCTCAGCAGTGGCGTGGCCATCGTCCTGCGCGTGCTGGCCGTCGGGTTGCCGGGTGTCGTGCTGCTCGCCACGACGGACCCGACCGACCTGGCGGACGCGCTGGCGCAGCGGCTCCGGCTGCCGCGCAGGTTCGTCCTCGGCGCACTGGCAGGTCTTCGGCTCGTGGGCGTGATGGTCGAGGAGTGGCGCGTCCTGGCGATGGCGCGTAGGGCCCGGGGCGTCGGCGACCACCAGGGCGTGCTCGGCGGCGTCCGGGTGCTCGCCGGCCAGGCGTTCGCGTTGCTGGTGCTGGCGATCCGGCGCGGCACGCGGCTTGCCACCGCGATGGAGGCGCGGGGCTTCGGGGCCCCGGGGCCGCGGACGTGGGCGAGGCCCAGCACCTTCGCCCCCCGCGACGTCGTGCTCGCCCTCGGCGCCGTGGTGGTGGCGGCGGCGAGTGTGACGGCCGCGGTGACCGCGGGGACGTGGTCGTTCATCCTGTCGTGACTCCGCTGTCCGATACCGGCCAGACCTGTCCCGACTCCGGCCCGATCTACGACTCGCTGTGGACAACGTCACCCCTGTCGGTGCCGGCATCTAACCTGAACCCGTGCCCAGCCAGCCGAAGCGCAGACATCTGGACCTGACGACCGAGCGGATCCGTGCTCTCGTCGGGTCCGGGGCCTACCTGCGCGGGGTGCAGTACGCCGACGAGGACCGTGTAAGCGAGTTGCGGGTCGACTCCGGGCGAGCCGAGGCGTTCGTCTCGGGGCAGCAGGTGTGGCCCTACCGCGTCGAGGTCGCCGTCGACGGGTTCGACGACGGGCGCTGCACCTGCCCCATGGGCGGTGGCTGCAAGCACGTCGCGGCCGTTCTCCTGATGATCCTGCGCGATGCCCAGCAGAACGCCGAACCACAGGTAGCCGCACCGCAGCGGCAACGGTGGGCGAGCGTGCTGGACGAGGTGGTTCGGGAGCCGGCGCTCCCGGAGCCTGACGACGGGGAACCGCTCGGCCTGCAGTTCGACATCACCGTCCAGCCCCCGCACCTCGTGGCGGCCCTGCAGTCCCTGAGGTCCGTGACGAGGTCAGTGGTGCGTCCGCGCTCGTTGACCGTCCACCCCGTCGTCCCGGGCCGTAGCGGCAGATGGGTCCGCAGCGGGGTCAAGTGGTTCGACCTGGCGGCCGGCTACGGCGGCTTCGGTCGCTCCAGCCGTCATGCGCAGGTCCTGCGGGAGATGGCCCTGGCCCACCGGTCCTCCGGGTACCAGCGGGGCGAGCTGGGCCTCGACGGCTTCGACCAGGACTTCTGGCGCCACCTGCGGCGGGCCGTCAACGCGGGGGTCGAGCTGGTTCCGGTCCGTAAGTCCATCGGCAAGGTCACGCTCGCGCGCACCCCTGCCGCCGTGACGCTCGAGGCGAGCCGGCAGCGCAACGGGCGTGGCGTCGTCCTCGAACCGGTGGTGGTCCACGCTGACCGGCGCCTGCCGCTCTCGTCGGTGACGCTCATCGGCGACCCGGCCCACGGGCTGTTCATCGAGCAGGAGCGCCCCGATGGCGCGGAGCTGCTGCTGGTGCCGCTCGACCCGGTGCTGACGCAGGTCCAGCAACGCCTGGTGGACCAGGGCCGGCTGGACATACCCGAGGACGGGCTCGACGCCTTCGTCGCCGACTACTACCCCCGCCTGAGGCACCTGATCGGGGTGACGTCGCCGGACGGGTCCGTCGCGCTGCCGCAGATCACGCCGCCGCGACTCACGCTTCGGGTCACCTTCACCCCGGTTCACCGCGCCGGCCTGCGCTGGGGCTTCACCTACCACGTCGGGGACGACGTCACGCACGTGCCGCTGACGCGTGGCGGCGGCGGCGGGGCCGGGGAGGGCGACTTCGCCGACGCCACCGGCGAGGTGATCAGGGACCCCGACGCGGAGCGTGAGGTCCTGGACCGGTTCACCCTGCCGTCGGACGTCCTGCCCCAGCTGGTGGCGCCGGGCGGCGACCCGGTCGAGCAGGTGGAGCTGTCCGGTCTGGACGTGGCGGTCTTCTGCCAGGACGTGCTGCCGGTCCTCATGCGGGACGAGTCGTTGCTGGTCGAGATCGACGGCCAGATCCCCGACTACCGACGGTCGGAGTCGTCGCCGCAGATCACCCTCTCCACGACCGAGGGCGAGGTGACGGACTGGTACGACCTGGCGGTCAACGTCACCATCGACGGCGAGGAGATCCCGTTCGAGCGGCTGTTCCTGGCACTGGCGAACGGTGAGACCGAGCTGCTGCTGGACAGCGGCACCTTCTTCTCCATCGACCGGCCGGAGCTGCTGCAGCTGCGGCAGCTGATCCTCGAGGCGCGCACCCTGCAGGAACGCGGGTCCACCGGGCTGCGGATCAACCCGTACCAGGTGGGCCTGTGGGAGGAGCTGCTGCAGCTCGGGGTCGTCGCCGAGCAGAGCGAGCGGTGGGCGCAGGCCGTCGCGGCGCTGAGCGGTCTCGACGCAGCCGAGGACGTCAAACCGCCGGCCGGGCTGGCGGCGGAGCTGCGGCCGTACCAGCTGGACGGCTACCGGTGGCTGAGCCTGCTCTGGGACGCGCGCCTCGGCGGCATCCTCGCCGACGACATGGGACTCGGGAAGACGCTGCAAACCCTTGCGATGGTCGCTCGGGCGCAGGAGTCCGACCGTCTGGAGGCCCCCGTGCTCGTGGTGGCGCCGGCCAGCGTGGTGTCGAACTGGCAGCAGGAGGTGCACCGCTTCACGCCCGGCCTGACCGTCACGACGGTCAGCGAGACCGAGGCCAAGCGCGGGGTGCCGCTGAGCGAGCACGTAGCCGGCACGGACGTCGTCGTCACCTCCTACGCCCTGTTCCGGATCGACTACGACGCCTTCGACGCCCTGCCCTGGAGCGGCCTGGTGCTGGACGAGGCGCAGTTCGTGAAGAACCACCAGGGCAAGACGTACCAGTGCGCCCGGCGGCTCGCCGCGCCGTTCAAGCTGGCGATCACCGGTACGCCGCTGGAGAACAGCCTCATGGACCTGTGGTCCATGCTGTCGATCGCCGCACCCGGGCTGTTCCCCGACCCCAAGGCGTTCTCCGACCACTACCGTCGCCCCATCGAGTCGGGACGGAACCCGGAGCTGCTGGCGACCCTCCGCCGGCGGGTGCGGCCGTTGATGCTGCGCCGCACCAAGGACCAGGTCGCACGTGACCTGCCGCCGAAGCAGGAGCAGGTCCTGGAGGTGCCGCTCAACTCACGGCACGAGCGGATCTACCAGACGCACCTGCAGCGCGAGCGGCAGAAGGTGCTCGGCCTGATCCACGACCTCGACGCCAACCGGTTCGAGATCTTCCGCTCGCTCACGCTGCTGCGGCAGCTGAGCCTGGACCCCGCGCTCGTCGACGAGAAGTACGAGGGGGTCCGGTCGAGCAAGGTCGACGCGCTGCTCGAGCAGCTGGGCGAAGTGGTCGGGGAGGGGCACCGGGCCCTGGTGTTCAGCCAGTTCACGAGGTTCCTCGGAGTGGTCCGTGACCGGCTGGACGTGGAAGGCATCGAGTACGAGTACCTCGACGGCAGCACCCGCGACCGCGCGGCCCGGATCGAGCGGTTCCGCCAGGGTCAGGCACCGGTCTTCCTCATCAGCCTCAAGGCCGGCGGGTTCGGCCTGAACCTCACCGAGGCGGACTACTGCTTCGTCCTGGACCCCTGGTGGAACCCCGCCGTCGAGGCGCAGGCCGTCGACCGTGCCCACCGCATCGGCCAGCGGCGGACCGTGATGGTCTACCGGCTCGTGTCGAGCGGCACGATCGAGGAGAAGGTGATGGCGCTCAAGGCACGTAAGGCCGACCTGTTCGCCCGCGTGATCGACGACGGGGCGGTGATGTCCTCCTCACTGACGGCCGACGACATCCGCGGGCTGTTCTCGGGTGAGTCGTGACCTTCGTCCCTGGTTGCCGCTCTTGCGCCTGGACAGGGTGAGGGCAGCAAGGGAGAGGAAGGAGCCGTCATGGCATTCACCGCAACGACCCGCCTCGACGACGAGGTGTCCCGGTTGATGAGCTGGCCGGTGGCGTCCGTCGACCTGTACTCGAACATGAAGCAGATCGCAGAGGCGCTGGCGGCCAACGAGATCGGGGCGGCGGCCGTGGTGGCGAACGACCGGTTCGTCGGCATCGTCACCGAGCGCGACCTGTCGATCCACATCGCGAGCGGTGTCAACCCCGAGCACCTCGTCGGTGAGGAGATGGCCACCTACTCACCGGTCACGCTGACGCCCACCGACACGGTGCTCGATGCCGCCAGGGCGATGGTCGACGCCGGGGTCCGCCACCTGCCGGTGGTCGACGGCGAGGAGGTCGTCGGCATGGTCTCGATCCGCGACGTCACGGCGGTGCTGCTCACGGAGCTGGAGCGGCGCTGAGCATGCGGCCGGCGAAGGCGGGCGGGTGCGTAGGGAGGCCTTCGCGGGCTGGGCAGAAAGCGCCCTTCGCCGCCCGGCGAAGATCATGACTGCCCAGGTGGCGGTCGAAAGCCGTTTTCGCGCCACCTGCGCCGTTAACGCCCACCGTGGCAGTCGTCGCCTGAGGCGACCCACCGGTTGTGATCATGCAACCCGGCGACGGCGTGGTCCAGAAGCTCGTGCCGCTTCTATACCCGTCAAGCGTGATCACGGGATCCCGCCACCACCGCGCCACGTCTGCCGTCAGTCGACGACGTCCAGGCCGATGTCCAGTACCGCTGCGGAGTGGGTGATCCACCCGGCGGACATGAGGTCGACCCCCGTCGCTGCGACGACCGGCGCGGTGTCGACCGTGAGCCGGCCGGACGCCTCGGTGACCATCCGACCCGCGACGAGCTCCACCGCCTCCCGCAACGTTGCCGGTTCCATGTTGTCCAGCAGGACGGCATCGACGGGGTCGGCCAGCACCTCTCGCAGCTGGTCGATGCTGTCGACCTCGACCTCGATCTTCACCAGGTGGCCGGCCCCGGCCCTGGCACGCTTGATCGCCTCCCGCACCCCGCCCGCCAGCGCGATGTGGTTGTCCTTGATGAGGATCGCGTCGTCCAAGCCGAAACGGTGGTTCACGCCCCCGCCGGCCAGGACCGCGTGCTTCTCCAGGGCGCGCAGCCCCGGGGTGGTCTTGCGGGTGCACGTCACACGGGCCCTCGTGTGGGCGATCACGTCAGCGATCTGCGCCGTTGCCGTCGCGACACCGGACAGATGGCCGAGGAAGTTCAGCGCGACCCGCTCCGCGGTGAGGATGGGGCGGGCGGGCCCGGACACGGTGGCGATGACGTCGCCGGGAACCACCCGGGTCCCGTCCTC
>JASBSH010000377.1 GCA_030149025.1 Actinomycetales bacterium
GCCTACCTGCTCGACTGGGCGATCAAGGCACAGAACTCACAGCGGCAAGCTGCAAGCAACTGATGCAGGCAACGACGGGATGACGCAGTGCTAGCGACCTTCGCTAGGACCAACCGGGGCCCTCTGTCGGCACCTTCCCGAGACAGCGTGAACCGCAGCCCCTGACCGTTGTCACTGGCCAGCCGTCGCACCATTGGCCACGCCAGCAGGTGAACGCGAAGCCGCTTCAAGCCTCGACATGACCGGGCGGTGTGGCATCGTCGTATGGGCCGACCCGACGGGTTTCCAGTGCCGGCTCGCCCACGAAGGCATCGACCAGCTCCTTCGACCCGCCGAGGCACCACCAGTCGTCGTCCCAAAGGGCCGAGATGAGCCACGACCGGTCGGTCGGAAACATCATGTCCGGCAGGCGGCAGTGCAGCGGCGAGGGCTGGGACCGCCACCGCAGCGCCTGCTCAGGACCTGCCTTGACCAGCACGTAGGACCACTCGTAGTGCATCCGCACGCGCGGTGCGCCGGGGAACACGATGTCCGAGGCGCCGGTATCGAGATAGCCGAGCCACCAGACGTGGTCGGTGCTGTGTTCGACCAGCAGCCGTACGACGCGCTGCTCGTGGTCGTGCAGCCGTTCACCGGGCTCGGGCACCACCACGGTCGCGTACGCCTCGAATACGTGTGGGACGGCCGACCTGACCGTCGAACCGGCGACCGTGCCTCGGGCTACCCAGTCCACGTCAGCCGCCGTACCGATCTGCCACAGCCGCCCGTCCTTGTCCATCGCCCCTTCCGGTGTCACTGACCCAACCTCCGCACCATCGGCAACCTCGAGCGCGTGAACGCGAAGCCGGCGAACGTCGCCAGCACCGGGATCCCGACCGCCAGCGCCGCCAGCTCCGGCCACGGCACGACGAGCTGCCAGCTGAGATCGGGAAGCTGCTGCTCATGGCGCAACATCAGCACGATCACGATGCCTAGCACCGAGCCCGCCACGACCCCCAGCATCGTTCCAAGCACTGCGACCACGGCACCCTGCGCCCCGGCAACCCGGCGTCGCATACGAGGCGCCGCGCCGACGGCGGCGAGCGTCGCGAGGTCCGCGCGTGACTCGGCAGCCGCAAGCCCGACGGCGATCCCGGTCGCCCCCAGCGCAACCACGAGTGCGGCCGCGGCCAGCACGAGCACCGCCAGCCCCGAACGGTCCGCGGGCCCGCGTTCGACGTACAGCCATTGGTTCTGAAGGCCTGCCATGCGCAGCGCCGCGGTCGCCCGCTCCGCCTGCGCCTCGGTGGGGACGACGCTGGTCGGCATGACGAGACCCCCCGGGGCCGCCACCGCTCCCATCTCGTCCAGCAGCGCCTGCGGCAGCACCAGCATGTCGCCCGGCAGCGATGCCGCGACCGCTGGCACAACTATCGACGTCGTCTCGCTTTCACCCCCGTCGAAGGGGTACGTCTCGACCTGTAGCCGCGCCTTGCCGTCCGGCCACACGGCGTCCGGGGTCGAGACGACCACCGAGCCCGCCCGAAGCGCCGTCCGGACGGCTGGGTCGTCCCTGCCCGTGAGTGCGGCGACCGTGGTGCCGTCGTCCACGAGCTCGGTCAGCGTGGTCCCGTAGGCGATCCCCGGGTTGGCACATCGATTGTCTGCGGCGAGCTTCCGCAGCTGGTCGTCCGTCGGCGGTTCCGCTTGCTGCCCCAGCGGGCACTCGCGTGCCGGATCGATCTGCGGGCGGACGGAGAAGCCTTGAAGCGCACTGGCCGGCAGCGGGCGGGACAGGGGTACTGCGTCGATCGCCGGCAGGTGCTCACGCACCGCCTGCTCCGCACGGTCGAGCTCGGCTCCCAGCGCGACCGGGTCAGCGTGCCGGTGGGTTCCAGGCCAACCTGCAGGATCACCGTGCCCATCGCCGCGGAAGGCTGGTAGGCCCGCTCCTGGCGTGCGTCGTCGGACGTCACCACCAGTCCGGTGGCCACGGCACCGGCCACGGCCGTCATCACAGCCGCGACAGCGGGCGCCGTGCGGCCGCGTTGCCGGGCGGCGTCACGCACAGCGATCCGACTCGACAGGGGCAGCCACCGCGCCATGCGGCCCAGCGCCACGACGATCACCCCGGTGGTCGCGACGAGTCCCAGTTCAGCGAGCGCAGCGCCGGCCAGCACGCCGGTCCGCTGCTGGGTGGTCGCGGAGACGACGGCCAAGACGGTGCCCAGCACCGCCACCACACCACCGATCACCGGGACGACGACACGCACCTTCACCTGCCCCCGCCGGCCGGCGAGGGCAGCAACAACGTCCTGCCGTGACGCCTGGATCGCCGGCACGAGCGCGGCGGCCACTGCGATGCCGGTCCCGACCGCGAGCAGCGCGAGCAGGTCGAGCGGCCTGATGTGCAACGTCGGCAGGTACGCCTTCTCGTAGTAACGCAGCGCCGGTCGCAGCGCGGCCGCGGCTCCCACTCCCGCCAGGACGCCCGCCACCGACGCCCCGAGCCCGATCACCACACCACCGGCGAGGACGACGGCACGCACGTGCCGCTTCTCACCGCCGGCGGCTGCCACGAGGGCGAGCTGGCGCCGGTTTCGTCGCGCACCGACCGCGAAGGCCGGACCGGCAAGGAGAGCCACCTCCAGGACGACGAGTCCGGCGACGACGGCTGCTGCGGTAACCACTTCGCCTGAACCGGAGTCGGCTTCGCCGAACTCGGTGTAGTAGGGAATCTGGTTACGTGGAGGCGGGTCGAGGACCACGGCACGGCTGAAGACGGTGGCGCCGAAGGCGTTCATCTGCAGCACCTGGTCCCATGTCACGGCTGCCGGGCCACGGACGAACCAGCTCGTCGTCACCGCCTGGCGTTGCCGCGCGTCCGCGTCCCGCCACAGCGATCCCTGCGTGCCGATGACCTCCCTCGTGAACGCCGGTGAGTCCAGGATCGCGACCACCCGCACAACGCGAGGCGGCACGGCCTCGGGCGTGGTGGCGTCCAGGCTGATCTCGTCACCGACGGAGAGCTCGGCGTGCCGTGCGAGCGGCGCGCTGACCGCCACCTGGTCGCGCGCCGCGGGAAGCTGCCCCGCGACCAGGCGGCGGTTGCCGGCCCAGCCGTCCGACGAGTCGAGCTCGACGCCGTTGGTTTCGATCATCCGGTCACCCACGGTGAGCTGCACCGTGCCGACTTCGTCGAGCGCGTGGCGAGCCTCCCTGCGGGCCTTGCGTGGCCTTGCCGGACCCCGAGGGACCCATGACCGCGACGAGCTCGCCTGGCAGGACCGTCAGGGAGACGTCGCGCAGGGCGATCACCTCGGCAGCACCCTCACCGTGGCGGCGTGTCACCCGTCGCAGCTCGAGCACCGGTGCCGTGTCCAGGGCGCTCACTGGGTCACCTGCTCGTTGCGCCGCTCGTCGGACTCGGTTGCGGCTGCCCGTCGCTCGGTTCGGCGTACACCTGCAGCCTGAAGCAGCGTTGCCTCGACGTGGTCCAGCCAACGCACCTCGGCCTCGGCAGCGAAGACCAGGTTCTCCAGCACCAGCCGCCAGGCGAGATCCGCCGACGAGCCGTCCGACGCCGTCTGCCGCTTGAGCCGGGTGTAGGACTGCAACGACCGCAAGGTTTCGGTGCGCTGGCGCTGCACCACGGCCGGGACGTCGACGCCGGGAACCGTCACCGCCAGCGCCAGCTTGATGGCCAGCGCGTCGCGGCCCGGGGTCTCGCGGGAGACCGGCGTCTGCCACCAGTCGGACACTTCGGCAGCCCCGGCCTGGGTCAGCCGGTAGGTGATGGTGCCGTCCTCACCGCGGCCGGACTCCTCGGCCAGGCCGTCACGCTCGAGCCGCTGCAGGGTCGTGTACACCTGCCCGATGTTGAGCGGCCACGTGCCGCCGGTACGCCGCTCGAATTCGGTGCGCAGCTGGTAGCCGTGCATCGGTCGCTCGGCCAGCAGCGCCATCAGGCCTTGCCGGATCTGCCTGCTCAGGGTTGACGGTAGGCGGCGTCCGGCACGTCGGTGATGAACATGTGCCCGGGAGCATGAGTGATCGCGAACGGTGGACGCGAGGCCATGAGGGCCGCTTGCGGCGTCACCCCGCATGCCCAGAACACGGGCACGTCTCCCTCGTGCATCTCCACCGGCTCACCGAAGTCGGGGGATCGCAGATCGGGCACCCCCAGCGACTCGGGCGAGCCGACGTGCACCGGCGCACCATGCACCTGCGGCATTCGGGCCGTCACCTGGACGGCGGTCACCACTTGGGACGCCGGGATCGGGCGCATCGACACGACCAGCGGTCCGGAGAGCCGCCCAGCCGACCGGCACTGCACGTTGGTCGAGTACATCGACACGTTGCGTCCCTGCTCGATGTTGCGCACCGGCACGCCGGCGTCGATGAGCGCGCGCTCGAAGCTGAAGCTGCATCCGATGAGGAAGGCCACGAGGTCGTCCCGCCACAGAGCCGTCACATCCGCGGGCTCGTCCACCAGCTCGCCGCCTTCCCAGACCCGGTACCTCGGCAGGTCGGTGCGCAGGTCGGCGTCCGGCGCCAGCGCTGTCGAAGTGGCCCCGGGGTCGGTCACGTCGAGCAGCGGCACGGGCTGAGGATTGCGCTGCGCGAACAGCAGCATGTCGAACGCCCAGTCCTTCGGCAGCACAACGAGGTTGGCCTGCGTGAAGCCGGCCGCGCGGCCGGACGTCGGCTCCACGTGACCCTCGCGGTACCGCTGCCTCGCGAGCGCCGGGGACAGTGACGCTGCCTCTTCGGTGCGTGCCGCCGTCCCTGTTGTGGTCGTTCCGGCTGTCGTGGTCGTTCCGGCTGTCGTCATCATCCGTCGCTCCCTTTCATGCGTTGTTCTTCACCGGCTTTCGCCAGGTCGGTCAGCACCCGGCCGCCCGAAGCGCAGGGCCGATCGCCTCACCGAACGCCTCGACCTCCGCCCTCGGCGGCTCGTACGTGGTGTCCCACGTATGCGCCGGGAACAGGAACACGTGCCTGAGCCCGGTCTCCTCCCTCGCCCGTAGCAGGCGCTCCGCGCACTCCTGCGCGGAGCCGAACAACCCGAAGGCGTCGAGGACCCGGTCGGCAAGGTCGTCGTCGACCTGCTCGGGTCGGTAGTCGGCCGGCAGGTCGACCCCGGCGCGCCGCAGCCAGCGGAGGTTCGACGCACTGGGGTAGCGCAGCCACGGCTGGCCGGGCCGGAAGTACCCCTTGGGCCATGCTCGCACCTGCTCGGTGTCGCCCAGACCGAAGGGCACGATGAGGATCTCCTCCAGGTCCGCGGGGTCCCGGCCCGCC
>JASBSH010000396.1 GCA_030149025.1 Actinomycetales bacterium
GGCGGCTGACCCGCCCCACCTCATGTGATGATCGTGCAGTCTGCGCATTCAGCCGGCCTCTGACCTCCAGTTGGTCATCATGCAGCTCTGCACGCACTCCGCTCAGATCCGGGCCACCTGGGCGCCGGGCGGGTGCTCGGAGCCCAGACCTGGGACTGGCACCGTGAGCTGGCCGGCTCGTGGTACGTCACGGCGCACGCCGAGACGAGTGACCGGCTGCCCTTCGTCACGCTCACCGAGTACGGCGTGCCGGCGAAGATCGGCGTGAACGCCGCCGGGGTCGCGGTGCTGCTGAACATCCTCGGCCACAAGGCCGACGGGGAGGGCGAAGGTGTGCCCGTGCATGCCCTGTGCCGCCGAGTCCTGGACACGGCAGCAGATCTCGACGAAGCCCTCGAGATCGTGCGGTCGGCACGCGTGTCTGCGTCCAGCTGTCCCACGGTCCTGGAGCCGGAAGGCGCCGCGGCCCTGGAGGTCTCACCCGCCGGGGTGGTGAGCCGACCGCCCGAGGCGGGTTTCGTCGTCCACACGAATCACTTCACGGACGAGCGGCTCGCCGAAGGCGAGGAGCGGGGACGCGCCGAACCGGACACGTACGACCGGTACCGCCTTCTGCCAGAGCGGGTCTCAGCGGTCACTAACCCGTCGGACCGAGACGCGTTGGTTGACGTTCTGGACGCCCATCCAGCCAGCGGCGCGGGGGTCTGCTGCCATCCGCCGGCCGGTGCAGTGCTCGGAGAGCGGTGGCAGACCCTGGCCACGGTGGTGATCGACCCGAACGACAGGGTCATGTGGGTGCACCGAGGTGGGCGGTGCACGGCGAGACCGACCGGCTGGCAACGCTTCTCACCCCCAGCTATGCGGTGATCATGAAATCTCGGTTCAGTCGTGATCCGGCATTTCATGATCACCTCGCAGTGGTTCGGTCAGAGGTGGTTCCAGGCCTCGCTCAGGACGGACCGCAGGATGCCCTCGATCTCGTCGAACTCCGGCTGGCCGATGATCAGCGGTGGTGCGAGCTGGACGACGGGGTCTCCCCGGTCGTCCGCCCGGCAGTAGAGCCCGGCGTCGAACAGGGCCTTGGAGAGGAAGCCGCGGAGCAGACGCTCGGACTCGTCGTCGTCGAAGGTCTCCCGGGTCGCCTTGTCCTTGACGAGCTCGATCCCGTAGAAGTAGCCCTCACCGCGGACGTCGCCCACAATCGGCAGGTCCAGCAGCTTCTCGAGCGTGGCGCGGAAGGCCGGGGCGTTCTGCTTGACGTGGTCGTTCAGGCCCTCGCGCTCGAAGATGTCCAGGTTGGCCATGGCGACCGCGGTCGACACGGGGTGGCCGCCGAAGGTGTACCCGTGGCTGAACGATGTGGAGCCGGCACGGAACGGCTCGAACAGCCGGTCGGAGGCGATCATCGCCCCGAGCGGGGAGTAGCCCGAGGTCAGACCCTTGGCGCAGGTGATGATGTCGGGGACGTAGCTGAAGTCGTCGCAGGCGAACATCGAGCCGATGCGGCCGAAGGCGCAGATGACCTCGTCGGAGACGAGCAGCACATCGTAGGTGTCGCAGATCTCACGAACCCGGTCGAAGTACCCAGGAGGCGGGGGGAAGCAGCCACCCGAGTTCTGCACCGGCTCGAGGAAGACCGCGGCGACGGTCTCCGGCCCCTCGAAGAGGATCGCCTCCTCGATCCGGTCCGCCGCCCAGCGGCCGAACGCCTTGGCGTCGTCCCGAAGGTGCTCGGGCGCCCGGTAGTGGTTCGTGTTGGGCACCTTGAACGCCCCCGGCACCAGCGGCTCGAACGCCTCCTTCGCCGCCGGGATCCCGGTGATGGACAGGGCGCCCTGCGGTGTTCCGTGGTAGGCGACAGCGCGGCTGATCACCTTGTGCTTCGTGGGCCGGCCGACGAGCTTCCAGTACTGCTTGGCCAGCTTCCACGCGCTCTCGACCGCCTCCCCGCCACCGGTCGTGAAGAAGACCCGGTTGAGGTCGCCCGGCGCGTACCCGGCGAGCCGCTCGGCCAGGTCGATGGCGCCCGGGTGGGCGTACGACCACAGCGGGAAGAACGCGAGCTCGCCCGCCTGGCGAGCGGCGGCTTCGGCGAGTTCCGTGCGTCCGTGCCCGACCTGCACGGTGAACAGCCCGGCGAGACCGTCCAGATACCGGCGGCCGGCGGCGTCCCAGATGTACGCGCCGTCCCCTCGCACGATGACCGGTGCCTCACCCCCGTTCTCGTAGGCGGAGTGGCGGGTGAAGTGCATCCACAGGTGGTCGCGCGCGGCATCGCTGCGCCTGGTGCCCTGCGGTGTCGTCGCGGTCATCGGGTTCCCCAGTTGTAGTGCTGCTTGTGCAGCTTCAGGTAGACGAAGCTTTCCGTGCTGATCACGCCGTCCAGCTTCCGGACACGGTTGGTGATCAGGTCGAGCAGGTGGTCGTCGTCCTCGCAGACCACCTCTGCCAGGACGTCGAACGAGCCGGCCGTGATGACGACGTAGTCGACCTCCGGCATCTCGGCGAGGGAGTCCGTGACGGAACCCAGGTCACCGGAGCAGCGGATGCCGATCATCGCCTGACGCGTGAACCCGACCTGGACCGGGTCGGTCACTGCGACGATCTGGATGATCCCCGCCTCCTGAAGCCGCTGGACCCGTTGGCGGACAGCGGCTTCGGACAGTCCTACCGCCCTGCCGATCGTCGCGTACGGGCGACGACCGTCCTCCTGGAGCTGCTCGATGATCTGCTTCGAGACGTCGTCCAGGTGGTTGTTGGGTCGCCGGGCGCTCACGGTCCCCAGATGAGCACATCCCGGACCCGGAATGCAAGTGAAACCGCAGGGTGATCCGCCGGTCCTCGCGAAATCGGTATCAAATTGGCTTCAAGTCTGTTGATATCGGCTGCGTGGAGGTTAGGGTCCACCGTAGTCGGTTCTCAGGAGGATTCGTGACCAGCAGCAGCGGGCCCCGCGCCCTTCGGAACTTCATCGACGGCCAGTACGTCGACGCGGCGAGCGACCGCACCTCGGACATCGTCAACCCGTCCACCGGCGCCGTTGTCGCCACCGCACCGGTCAGCGGTGCGGAGGACATCGACCGCGCCTACGCGGCCGCCGAGCGTGCCTTCGCCTCGTGGCGCGACACGACCCCCTCGGAGAGGCAGCTGGCGCTGCTGAGGATCGCGGATGCGATCGAGGCCCGCGCGGACGAGCTCGTCCGCCTGGAGGCCGAGAACACCGGCAAGCCCTATGCGCTCACGGCCAGCGAAGAGATCCCCCCGATGGTCGACCAGCTGCGCTTCTTCGCCGGCGCCGCCCGGGTGCTGGAGGGCCGCGCGGCCGGTGAGTACATGGCCGGCCACACGTCGTTCATCCGGCGGGAGCCGGTGGGCGTCGTCGGCCAGGTCGCGCCCTGGAACTACCCGATGATGATGGCCGTCTGGAAGATCGGCCCGGCCCTCGCCGCCGGCAACACCGTCGTGCTGAAACCGAGCGACACCACGCCGGAGACCACGCTGCTCCTGGCCGAGATCGCGGCGGAGTTCCTGCCGCCCGGCGTCCTCAACGTCGTCACCGG
>JASBSH010000408.1 GCA_030149025.1 Actinomycetales bacterium
CGGCGCTACGCGCTCACCCGTACCGTGCCCGCCCTGCGTGACCGTGAGCGAGCGGGCGTCCTGCAGTACGAGCGGCTCTTCACGGAATTCATCCACCGCTGGTCGGGCGGGGCGCCAGAGGCCGCCCTACGCGCCGAGCTCATGGCGAACGCGGTCATCACGGCTCACAACCACGTGCTCCGCCGATGGCTGCGGCGGGAGACCGACGACCCCGAGGGTGAGTTCGACAGGGGGATGAGGACCGTGATGGATCTGTTCCGGCCAAAGCCCCGCGCGCGCGTCGGTGAGACGGCCGTGATCCTCCTGCGCACCGACCGGGACCTTGACGAGGTGAGACCTCACATCGAGCGGCTGCTTCGCTGATCGGCCGCTCCACCATCCGCGCCGGCTCCGCATCCATCGACATTCGCCCGGAGCTTCAGCCAGTCGATCTCGACGTCCTGCCGGAGGAGTGCAGCCGTGACGACGCCAGGCCAAAGGAGAGGACCACGAGGCGTCACTCGGTCTGCCGCTGAGCGGTGACGTCACCCACGACGCGTACCTCGATGGGGACGCCGTCCACCTCCCCGGGCACCTCGTCACACGGCTCGGCGACGTTCACGCGTACCGCCCACCCTCCGGGGACGGGTGCCACCCCGGCCCCGCGCCACCAGGCGGTTTGCTGGAAGCGCGCGAGGATGACGTTCTTGGCATGGTGGGCCCGCTCGAGGTCGGTGCCGTGCCCGCTCGTCACGCATCCATCGTGGCCCATGGCCCGCCGGTGTGTCAGGTCGTCACGAGGTCGGCGCCCAGCAAGCGCAGCACGGTCGCGAGCGGGTTGGCGTACGTCAGGCCGGCACCGTTGCTGCCGCCGGTCGTCGACCCCGCGAACAACAGGGCCACCGCCACCCGCTGCTCACTGGTGCGGATCACCGAGCCGCTGTCCCCGCCGGCGCTGAACGCCCCGCCGTCGCCCTCGATCTCCAGCTGGTCGTCGAAGGTCAGCACACCCCTGTCGTACCCGACCGGGACGGCGTCGACCTCGAAGGCCGTCACGCGGCCGGTGGTGACCCCCGTCGTGCGCCCGATCTTCTGCACACCGCCGAGCACCTCGGTCGGGTCGGCCCCCGCCCACACGCCGCTCAGCGGACCGTCCCCGGCGCCCGGGTCGGTGCCCACCCCCGGGTCAAGGACGGCAACTGCTGCGTCGACGAGATTGGGCCGGTCGTCGGCCAAAGGCACGTCCGCCAGCAGGGCTCCCACCCGGTCCTACCGGTCGCCACCGTCGGCCGGACCTGGCTGGTAGATGGCGTCGCCGGCGCTGGCGGCGCCGGAGAGGGCGAGCACGTGGCTGTTCGAAAGCACGAGCGGCCCGGGCGCATCGGCCCGGACGACGAACGCGCCCAGCGTGCCGGCCGTCACCCGGTAATGCGCGATCGACAGACCGCGGTACAAGGGCCGCACCCGGCGTTGCAACTGACCGGGGGACGGCGTCTGGACCGCGAGCGGCGAGATCGGGCCGACCACGCGGACGTCGATCTCGTCCCGCGCCCGCTCGGTCAGTGCCGCCACCCACGGCCGCAGGGCCGCGTCGTCCGTGGTCAGGCGTACCGCCAACCGGTAGCCGCCGCCCGGGGTGGGCGCCACCCCCAACAGACCATGCGCCGGTACGGGGCGGTCGACGTCCAGCGGCACCGTCGCCGGGGGCGCCACCTGCCCGGTGAGGATCTCCTGCTTGAGCTCGCGAACGGACTCCAGATGCACGTCACCACCTCCTCGCGCCCACCGTAGGGGCGACCACGGACAGCGCCGCGACGTCCGGTCTGGCCGCTGCCCCCCAGGCCGCTGCACGTTGCGGGGGCTCATGCGGGCGCGGGACCCTATGCCCCCCTTGTTTCAGAACGGCCGACGAAGGATGCGATCCGGTTCCCCGCTTCTTCCGTCGCACTGGCGCGTGCGATCGTTCGCGCCTCGTCGGCCCCGCTGTCCTCTCGTGAGGTGTGCCAGGAGCTTCGAAGCAGCCGCTTGGCCTGCGCCATCGCGAAGGGCGGCGACTCGGCGAGGCGCTGCGCGATCTCTTGAGCCTTGTCGAGCACCTGGACGTCGTCCGCGACGATGGTGACCATGCCCCACTCGTAAGCCTCGTCGGCGGACAGCGTGCGGTCGGTCAGCGCCAGCTCCAGTGCGCGCTGTTGCCCTACCGCCCGGGGAAGCAGGTAGGAGACCCCACAGTCAGGAGTCAGCCCCACACCCGCGTACGCCATGACGAACTTGGTCGAGCGGGCTGCGACGACCAGGTCGCAGCTGAGCATGAGACCCAGCCCCGCTCCGGCGACGGCACCGTGGACGGCGGCCACGACTGGCTTCTCGAGAGCTGAGAGCTCCTGCAGTGCCCGGTCGAGGTCACCGGCCAACTGCTTGAGGTAGGCCGAGCGATCCTCGGCGTTCACCATGGAGGTGACGTCCCCACCGGCGCAGAAGCGCTTGCCCTCACCTCGAACCACAACCGCTCGGATCTCGGCGTCGGAGGCCTCTGCGACTGCCTCCGCGAACAGGCTCGCAGCGGCCAGGTCGATCGAGTTCGACAGGTCCGGTCGATCCAGGACCATGTGACCGACCGGACCATGCCTTTCGAAGCGGACGCCCGGACCGGTCACGACGCACCCCGGACCCGAACTGTGGGACAACCCGGTTCAAGGGCAAGACGTGCTTCGCGGTGCACGTGCAGAGACATATTCGCTCCCAACGGTTCTGGCCTGGACCGACATGTACACGCAGGCGTTGGACGGCAAGATACTTGGTCGTCCTAACATTGCGACGTTGAGGTAACAGGCCTCAGGCGGTCTTCCCTGCCAGTGGGTCGCCCAGGAGGCGGGATCCGGTCGAGTCAGATCTTGGAGTGATCACAATGCGCGTTTTCGATACCGCGGCGATCGTCACCGGCGGAGCCTCCGGGCTCGGAGCCGCCACAGCGCTCGCACTCTCGAAGGCAGGTGCGCAGGTGTACGTCCTGGACCTGCCATCAGCCATCAGTGATGTGTCGGCCGTTGACGGCGTCACCTACGTACCGACCGACGTCACGGACGGCTCGCAGGTGCGCGAGGCTGTGCAACGGGCCAGCAGCGAGGCGCCGCTTCGCTCAGTGATCAACTGTGCCGGCATCGGCCCGTCCATGCGGATCCTCGGGAAGAAGGGAGGGCATGATCTCGACTTCTTCGCCCGCGTGGTCAACGTGAACCTGTGCGGGACGTTCAACGTCATGGCGGCTGCCGCCGAGGTGATCGCGCAAACTGATCCCCTGGAGGACGGTCAGCGGGGAGTAATGGTCAACACCGCTTCGATCGCCGCTTTCGAGGGTCAGGTCGGACAGGCAGCCTATGCGGCGTCGAAGGGCGGAGTGGTCGCCTTGACGCTTCCGGCTGCCCGTGATCTGGCGCAGTACGGCATCCGCGTCTGCACCATCGCTCCGGGCATTCTCGAGACCCCGATGCTCGCGACTGTCAGTGAGGAGTTCCGCGCCGGCCTGGCGGCCGGCGTCCCCTTCCCTCAGCGGCTGGGACGCCCTGACGAATACGCGCAGCTGGCCCTGGCGATCATCGAGAACGACTACCTGAACGGTGAAGTCGTCCGTCTCGACGGCTCGTTGCGGATGGCGCCCCGCTGACGACGCCGAGGCCGCGGGCGCACGCCCGTGGCCTCAGGCCGGCCTGGAGACGTCCTCGTCCGGGTGCGGGAAGTCGCCCGCCGACGCACGCAGGTCCCGTAGCAGGTCGTACAGCTGCCGCTGGGCGTGCTCGGGAACGCCCGTGATCCCGAAGTCGGCCTCGGTCAGCGCCCGAGTCGCGCGCTTGGTCAACCGCTTCCCGGACGGCGTCAGCTCGGCCAGGGTGCGTCGGCGATCCGACGCGTCCGGTACCCGGCGGACCAACCCCTGGCGCTCCAGCCGGTCGATCGCGTTCGTCACCGACGTCGGGTGCACCATGAGCCGCTCGCCGATCTTGCTGAGCGGCAGGGACCCGTTGCGGCTGAACGTCAGCAGCACGAGCACCTCGTACCGGGCGAAGGTGATGTCGAACGGCTTGAGGATCGCGTCCAGCTCGGCGAGCAGCAGCTGCTGCACCCGCATGACCGAAGTGACGACCTTCATCGAGAGCGGGTCCCCGAAGTGGGTGGACCACAGCTCGCCGGCCCGGTCGATCGGGTCGAATGCAAGCCTGGACGACCTCCCCATGGCCGCGAGGCTAGCAGCGGAACGACTCAGGTCCGTGCGACGACAGGTGGCAGCCGGGTCCCCGAGAGTGATTTACTAGGACTTCCGAGTATTTGAAGTAGTCCGGAATCGGGAGCTGCCATGCCCGCCCCAAAGCGCGCCGATCTGTACGTGCCCACCAAGCCGGTCCGTTTCGTGACCGCGGCCAGCCTGTTCGACGGTCACGACGCCTCGATCAACATCATGCGCCGCATCCTGCAGGCGCAGGGCGTCGAGGTGATCCACCTCGGCCACAACCGGTCCGTGCAGGAGGTCGTGGACGCCGCCATCGAGGAGGACGTGCAGGGGGTTGCGATCTCCTCGTACCAGGGCGGTCACGTCGAGTACTTCACGTACCTGGTGGAGCTCCTGGCGGAACGCGGGTACGGCCACGTCAAGGTCTACGGCGGCGGCGGTGGCGTCATCGTCCCCGACGAGATCCGCCTCCTGCACGAGCGGGGCGTGGCCCGGATCTTCTCGCCCCACGACGGCCAGGAGCTCGGGCTGGTCGGGATGATCAACTCCATGGTGAAGGCCTGCGACGTCGACCTGACTGAGTTCCCGGCGCCCTCGCCCGCCTCCGTCCTCGCCGGTGACGGCGGCGCGCTCGGCAGGGCCCTCACCCTGATCGAGACCGGCGCCATCGAGGACGCCCGCCACGCCCAGCTGAAGGGCGAGATCCTCCAGGCGGCGAAGTCGCGCACGGTCCCGGTCCTCGGCATCACGGGTACCGGGGGTTCCGGCAAGTCGTCGCTCACCGATGAGCTGGTGCGCCGGTTCCGGCTAGACCAGCAGGACAAGGTGCGTGTCGCCGTCCTCGCCGTCGACCCGACCCGCCGCAAGGGCGGCGGGGCACTGCTGGGTGACCGCATCCGAATGAACTCCCTCAGTTCCGGGACGACGTTCTTCCGCTCCCTCGCAACGCGCGGCTCGGACCAGCAGCTGCCCAACGGGCTCGAGATGTGCATCGAGGCGTGCAAGGCCGGCGGGTTCGACCTCGTGATCGTCGAGACGCCGGGCATCGGGCAGGGCGACGCAGCGATCGTGCCCTTCGTCGACGTGCCGCTGTACGTGATGACGCCGGAGTTCGGCGCGGCCAGCCAACTCGAGAAGATCGACATGCTCGACTTCGCCGACGCGGTGGCGATCAACAAGTTCGAGCGGCGCGGCGCCGCGGACGCTCTGCGGGACGTGTCGCGGCAACTGGTCCGCAACCGCGAGGCCTTCGGGACTCCGCCGGAGGAGATGCCGGTCTTCGGCACCAGCGCGGCGACGTTCAACGATGACGGCGTCACGGCGCTGTACCAGTACCTGCGGGACCGCCTGTCCGAGAAGGGTCTTGCCGTAGAGGAGGGCCGCCTGGAGCGGGTCAGCACCAAGGTGTCGACGCGCATCTCCAGCGTCATCCCGCCGAACCGCGTGCGGTACCTGGCGGACATCGCTGAGACGGTCCGCGGCTACCACCAGCGCACCCAGGAGCAGGTCGAGGCAGCCCGCAACCGGCAGCAGCTGCGCGCCGCCCGTGAGGCGATGGAGCAGGCCGGAGCCGACCTCAGCGGCATTCAGCCGCTCGTCGAGGCCGCCGAGAAGGACCTGGACGACGACAACGCGGCCCTGCTGGACGGCTGGCCCGACGTCGTGGAGTCATACTCCGGCGATGAGCTCGTAGTGAAGGTGCGGGACAAGGAGCTGCACACCAAGCTC
>JASBSH010000419.1 GCA_030149025.1 Actinomycetales bacterium
CCCTGATCACCGCTGTCGCATCCGGCGGCTGGGTGGTCGCAGGCGCGGCGGCGCTGGTCGCGGGAGCGGTGGTGGCTGGTGCGGTCGCGCTCGGCGTGGTCTCCCGGGACGAGTCGCCTCCCGTGGTCGCTCAGGCCACGACCGACGAGGACGCCGACACGCGCGGTTCCGCGGAACCGCTTGCGCCGGGCGATGGGTCGCCTGACGATACGGGTTCGGTCGTCGCACCCGCTGACGAGGCCGGAGGGTCCGAGCAGGCGCCGGGAACCGAGGCGGTGCCGGCCACGGGTGGCGCGGCTGCTCCTCCTGGCGGAGCTGCCCCCAGCCGGCCAGGAGTCGTACCGGCCGATGCCGGTCCGGGCAGCGTCCGGGTGCCGCCCACCGACGGTGCGGTAGTCGTCGTGCCGGCTGGAGATCCACCGGCGCAGCAACCGGGCACGGCCCCGGTCGTCGAGGAGCCACCGGCTACCGCGGGGACCACGGACCCGGGTACTGACTCCGGAACCGGCCCCGACAGGAATCTGGACGACGACGTGGCATCCGGCCCTGGTGTCGATCAAGGATCAGACCCGGGCAACGACCCAGGCTCAGACCCCGGCAACGACCCGGGCTCAGACCCCGGGACGAAGCCGGGACACGATCCAGCCGACCCGCGAGAACCGCAACCCGAGGTGCCCGCTCCGCCGCGCTCGTCCCTGACGATCGGCGACATGGCCCCGCTCATAGTCGGCGCCGATGGTGAGCTCGTCATCAACATCGCCCCCGAGGAGCCGGCGCGGCGCGGCGCGCTCGGGCTGGCCTCCCAGCGCTCGATGGCCGACTTGCTGTTGCCACCGCAGACAGCCCAGCCGCCGACGACCGGCAGCCTGACGGTCCGGTTCCCGGCGGGACTCGCCCCGCGCGAGGGCAACGGGTGCACGGTGACGGCTGGCAACACGAGCATCTGCGAGCTCGGCGAGCTCGGCGGGGGGCAGACGGCCCGCGTGCCGGTCACCGCGACAGCGGCTGGTGCTTACCGTGTCGCCCTCACGCTGGTCGCCAAGAGGGGCGGTACGTCGACAACCAGTACGGGAACCATCGAGGTCAGGAGTGCCCTCTCTGAGCCGGTGAAGATCTCCGTCCCAGAGCCGGTGGTGAGAACCAACGAGTCGACCCGGGTGAAGATCCGATTCACCTACCCGCAAGGAGCGGTACCGCAATCAGGGGTCCTGGATGTGCTCGCCGCGGACGGCCACATCAGGTTCGACAGCGATTGCCGACTCGCCGGGAGCAAGGGCAGCGACTCTTGCCGCCTTGAGATAGAGGCGGGTCAGACCGAGGTCCTCCTGCCTCTCCGAGCGCAGGGTGTGGGGAAGTGGCAGTTGACGCTCACCCTCTCTTCGAACGGCGTCATCCTGGGCGAGGGCGGGGGAACCATCGACTCACGACCTCGTGGACGCCGCGTGTCCTAGGGACGCCGCTTCCCCCCAGAGAGTCGGCTTCCGCCGAGGAGTGGGAAGCCTTTACGAGCCCGGGCCACTTTGGTTAGCCTTACCTAAGTCCTGATTCGACGTGCTCAGGACTAGGCACGCACCTGCCGACACGCGCGGGCCATCCCCGGAAGGGGTTCGCCAGCTGCGCCACCCGTGACCGTCGACGAAGGATGAGGATGGTTCAGCCGCATAACGCCGCAGCGCTTGCTCGAGCGTCCCTGCAATGTGCCAGCGTGGCGACGCTCACCACGTACCCCCGTCTGGCGACCCGACCGCACCTCACGACCGTCGCCGTAACTACGGACGAGGACGGCAGCGCACTCGTCCTGCTGAGGCCAGGGGCACTGGCCACCCAGCACCTGCTGACACGGCCGTTCGCCACCGTCACCGTCGCCCCCGCCGGTTGTGAACGGGTCAGGCTGCACGGCGCGGTGCAGCGACTGGCCGGCAACGACCGGACCGGCCGGCTCGCATTTCGCATCGAGCCCGGTGCGGTTCGCCTCGGGGACGAGGAGCTCCCGGTCGCGACCGCGGCATACCGCAACGCGACACCGGACCCGTTCAGCGCGGACGCCTCCGCCGTGGTCGCCCACCTGCGTCATCCGCACCACGCCGAGCAGCTGACGGCCTGCCTGCGCGCCCTGGGCCACGACGTTCAATTCGCCGAAGCAGTCGGTCTGGATCGCCGCGGAATCACCGTTCTCGCGGTCGGTCTCGACGGCGCCACCCTGGTGCACCTGGACTTTCCGGCCCCGATCAACAGGCTCGCGGACCTGCCGCCGGACCTGCATGTCGTCTTGACATGCCACGGTGGCAGCTGCGGCAGGCCGACCTCCACGAGTGACCTCCCCGGAGCCTTGCCGGGCAGGGAAGAGCGATGAGTGTGGGACTGACCCGACCGGACGCCGGGTGCGCGGCCCAACGCGTGCTGCTGGACGAGCCACTCGAGGGGACCGCCCCCGAGCAGGCGTCGTCGTGGCTGCTCCTCGAGCACCCGGGTCCGTGGCCATCCACCGGTTGGCCGTCCGACCTGGTCAACGCCGAACGGACGGCACTGCAGACGGCGACCCAGCTGACGGTGCGGCCACAACTCATCCGTCCGCTTCGCAACCGCCGACAGCGAAGGCGCACCGTCTTCCTCGCTTCCTGCCTAGCCGGGCAGCGGTGGCTGGAGCGGCGTGAGCTGGCCGATCCACGGGAGTTGGCCGACCTGGACCTGGCCGAGGTGGCCGCAGGCGCGACCCCAGCGAGCGGCGCGACCCCAGTGGCGCGACCGCAGCCAGCCGGCGTTGACTGCCAGGGTGGCGGTCCAGCGGCAGAAAATCGCCACCTCGGCAGTCATGGCCGACCTGCGCAGTCAAGGCCAGCCAGAGAGGTGGCCGGCAGCGCTCGCTAACGACCTCGGCGCTTGCGCAGATCCCCCGAGACGACCCGCACCAGCGGCCGGGGTGAGTAGCGGGCGGCGAGGGACAGCACCTTGTACGGCAGGCTCGGCACGCTGATCACGCGCCCACGGGCCAAGTCGGCCATCGCGTCGGCAACGAGGGTTCCGGCGTCCAGCCAGAGCGCGTGCGGCAGGGCCGACATGTTGATGCTCGCCCGCTGGTGGAACTCCGTTCTGACGAAGCCCGGGCACAGGGCCATCACGCGGACGCCCTTCCCGCGGAGCTCGCCGGCGAGCACCTCACTGAACGTCGTCACCCACGCCTTGGCGGCGGAGTAGGTGCCCATGGCAGCAAACCCGGCCACGGACGAGACGTTGATGATCGCCCCGTTCCCCCGGCCCGCCATCGCCCCGGCGGCGGCGTGCGAGAGGACCAGCACCGCGCGGCACAGCACCTCGAGCATCTGCTCCTGGTCCTCGACATCACTGCCTAGGAAGGACTGGCGCAGCCCGAAGCCCGCATTGTTGACCAGGATGTCGACCGGCCGGTCCGAATCGGCCAACCGGTCGGCCACACGCACCATGTCGGGGCGCTGGCTGAGGTCCGCGACGAGGACCTCGACGTCCACGCCGTACCGGGACCGCAGGTGGGAGGCGACCTCCTCCAACCGGTCCTTGTCACGGGCGACCAGAACCAGGTCGTACCCGTCCCTGGCGAGCCGTTGCGCAAAGGCGCGCCCGATCCCGACCGAACCACCCGTGACCAGTGCCGTTCCCATGGTGTCCGAGGCTATGGGTAGCGTCTGGGACCGTGCGACTGGCTACGTGGAACGTCAACTCGGTCCGTGCGCGGGTCGACCGTGTGATCTCCTGGATCGGGCGCAGCGACGTCGACGTCGTGGCGATGCAGGAGACCAAGTGCCGCGACGACCAGTTCCCGGAGGACCGGTTCAAGGAGATCGGCTACGAGGTCGCCCATCACGGGTTGAGCCAGTGGAACGGGGTGGCGATCGCTTCCCGCGTCGGGCTCGAGGACGTGACGATCGGGTTTCCCGGTATGCCGCGTTGGGGGGAGCCGGCTGCGGCCGAGGCGCGGGCCGTCGGGGCGACGTGCGCCGGCGTCCGGGTCTGGTCGCTGTACGTGCCGAACGGCCGGGCGCTGGGTGACCCGCACCTGACCTACAAGCTCGACTGGCTGGGCCGGCTGCGCGACGCCGGGGCGGGGTGGCTGGCCGCCGATCCGCATGCTCAAGTCGCGCTGTGCGGCGACTGGAACGTGGCCCCCACCGACGAGGACGTGTGGGACCCGGAGTTCTTCGTCGGCAGGACGCACACCTCGCCCGAGGAGCGGGCTGCCTTCAACGCCATCGTGGAGGCGGGCTTCGCTGACGTCGTCCGCCCGCACGCTCCCGGGCCCGGCGTGTACACGTACTGGGACTACACCCAGCTCAGCTTCCCGAAGCGGCGCGGCATGCGGATCGACTTCGCCCTGGCCTCACCGGCGCTCGCCGCCCGCGTCACCGGCGCCTACATCGACCGGGAGGAGCGCAAGGGCAAGGGCGCCAGCGACCACGCCCCCGTCGTCGTCGAGCTGGCCGAGTAGACCCTTCGACCCATCCTCGGTTCAACAGGAACAGGCCGGTTGTTCGATGTGTTCGTCCGGCTCGAGCTGGATGGTCGGATGAGTGACGCCGTAGTTCTCCGTGAGGATGTGCCGGGTCCGGTCCAGCACGCCGTGCCAGTCCACGTCGTCCTCCACGACCACGTGGACGCTTGCTGCTTCGATGCCGCTGGTGACGGTCCAGATGTGCAAGTCGTGGATCGCGCGGACGCCAGGCACCTCTCGCAGCTGCCGGGCCGCGGCCACGACGTCGACCCAGGGGGGTGCGACCTCCATCAGGATGCGTACGGCATGGCGCATCAGCCGCCAGGTGCGCGGGAGGATGAACAGGCCGATCGCGACCGCCACGATGGCGTCGATGTAGCGGAAGCCGGTGACGGTGATCACGATCGCGCCGATGATCACGCCGATCGAGCCGAGCATGTCC